>NZ_JBHLZP010000390.1:0-7663 GCF_042429965.1 Actinoallomurus acaciae | reverse complement strand
CGGCCGAACGCGTCGCGTTCATCCTCCACGACGTCTTCCGCTACCCCTTCGCCGAAGTGGCCGAGATCGTCGGCCGCACCCCCGCGGCCTGCCGCCAGCTGGCCACATCGGCCCGCCGCCGCATCCGCGCGTCGGAGGGCGCCGTGACCCCGGCCACCCGCCGCGCCGGCATCGTCAGGGACTTCAAGCAGGCGTGGGAGACCCAGGACATCGAGGCCCTCATCGGCCTCCTCGACCCCGACGCCACGGCGACCGGCGACGGCGGCGGCCTCGTCAACGCCTCGCCGCACCCGATCGAGGGCGGCGAGCAGATCGCGCGCTACATGGCCGATCTCGCCGGCCGGGCCTCCGGCCTGACGATGCTGGAGCGTACGGTCAACGGCCAGCCCGGTCTGGTGGCTCAGCAGGACGGCGTCACGGCGGCGGTGTTCGCGTTCGACATCGCAGACGACCGGATCAAGCACGTCTGGGCGGTGCTCAACCCCGACAAGCTCCGCCCCTGGCTGACGGACTGACACCGGCGTACCCGTCTGTCGCCTCCGGGCGCCGTCCGGGACCCGCCGAGACCGTGGCAACCTGGTGTCGTGACCACTGAGAGCGAGAGGCGCGGCACCCCGCCCATCATGGGCAGGCCGCGTGTGACCTCGCGGGCCGCCCTCGAACGGCTGGCCTTCGATCTGTTCGCCCGCCGGGGCTTCGAGGAGACCACGGTCGACGACATCGCCGCAGCGGCCGGCATCGGGCGGCGGACGTTCTTCCGCTACTTCGCCTCGAAGAACGATCTCGTGTGGGGCGACTTCGAGGACCACCTGGAGAAGCTGCGCAGGCTGCTGCGCGACGCCGACCCGCACCTGCCGGCGCTCGACGCCGTACGCGCGGCCGTCGTGGAGTTCAACCGGTTCGACGTCAGGGACGTGCCCTGGCACCGGCAGCGCATGGAGCTCATCCTGCGGGTACCGACCCTCCAGGCCGACTCGACCCTGCGCTACGCCTCATGGCGCGAGGTCATCACGGAGTTCGTGGCGGAGCGCATGGGCCTGCCGCCCTCCGCGATGCTTCCCCGGCTCGCCGGTCACGTCTTCCTCGCGGCCTCGATCGCCGCCTATGAGCAGTGGCTGTTCTGCGGCGAGGACGCCGACCTGTCCGTCCTGCTCGACGAGGCGATCCGGCGGGTGGGCGGCGGCCTCCTGGAGACTCACGCGATGGCCGGGCCCTGACGAGGTCCGCTCAGCGACCCGGCGCGTTCGTACCGATGGCGTGCGCGATGAGCTCGCCGATGAGGACCGCCGTGGCGGCCGGGCCGCGCAGCGGCGCCGCCGGCAGGATCGAGGTGTCGGCGACGCGGAGCCCGCTCACGCCGTACACCCGGCCGTGAGCGTCGACCGCGGCGGACGGGTCGTCGGCCCGGCCCATCGGCACGGTCCCGCAGGTGTGCTGGGACGTGCCGAGGCGGGCGCGGAACCAGCGGTCGAGGAGGTGGTCGTCCTCGACAGCCCGGGGGCCGGGCTCCACGACGCCCGCGGAGACCTCGCCGAAGGCGGCGGTGGAGAGCAGGGCGGCCGTCGCCCGCACCGCCTCGCGCAGCCGGTGCCGGTCCGCGGCCGTCTCCAGGTACCCGTACTCGATGCGCGGCGGCACCCGGGGATCGGCCGACACCGTACGCAGCCGGCCGCCCGTCCGGGGAGTCTGGACCGAGGCGAGGAGCGCGAGGGGCCGTCCGGGGACCGTCGCCCGGCCGCCGACCAGCCCGGCCATCGGCACCAGCGACTGAAGGATCTCCAGGTCCCCGGGGTGGCCTCCACCGGATGAGGACAGGTGCAGGGCGCCGCCGAGCCACGAGCCGGGCGGCCCGCCCATCGGCCGCCGGGGCGTCCACTCCAGCACCACCTGGGGATGGTCGCTGAGCGCGGCGCCGACGGCGGGCAGGTCCTGGACCAGGGGAACGCCGGCGCGCGCCAGGACCTTCGCGGGTCCGATCCCCGACAGGTGCAGCAGGTGAGGCGAGGCGAAGGACCCGGCGCAGAGCACGATCTCACCGGCCTCCAGCACGGTGCGGCGCCCGTTCCGGTCGGCCACGACGCCGGTCGCGCGGTCGCGGTCGATGACCACCGACCGTACGGAGCAGTCGCCCACCACGGTGAGGTTGGGACGTCCCAGGGCGCCGAGCAGGTAGGCGGTCCCGGTGTTGATCCGCTCTCCGCCGGCCGTGTTCGTCGGCACCGGGCCGAACCCGGGCGCTCCCTGGGCGTTCTTGTCGGGCTCGTCCGGATGCCCCAGCTCCCGCGCGGCGGCCCGGAACGCCTCGGCGGCGGGGTGGCGCAGGTCGGTACGGCCGACCCGGATCGGCCCGCGGCCGCCGTGGACGGAGGTCGCCCCGAAGTCGAGGTCGGTCTCCAGCCCGCGCAGGAACGGAAGCACCCGCTCGTACGCCCAGAGGGCGTCGCCCGCCCGCGCGGACCAGCGGTCGAAGTCCTCGCGTCGCGCCCTGATGAAGTATCCGCCGTTGACCGTGGTCGAACCGCCCAGGACGCGCCCCCGGACGGCCGTGTAGGGCAGGTCGGGAGTGAGGTGGGCGGGATAGGCCCGGACCACGCGGGTCTCCGGCCGCGCGCCGGGCACGAGGCGCGCGTCCAGCAGCTCCGCGGGGAACCCGGGCGGGAACCGCGGGACCGGTCCGGCCTCCAGGACCAGGACCGTACGGCCCGGATCCTCGCTCAGCCGGGCCGCCAGGGCCGCTCCGCTGCCGCCCGCGCCGACGACGAGGACGTCGGGGCGCCTCGTCGGCCGGTCCGCGTCGTCACGTTCCCGGCACCGGCCCATACGCCCGAACCTTTCTTTTGGCACTCGATGCATTTAGTATCGCTCATGTCTCGGCCGCCGAGCCGTGCCGAGCCATCACGGCCGGACGCCGCACGTCAGACACACCGAGGAGATCCGATGAACGAGGTCCACCCCTCCGAGGCCGCCGGAAACCTCGCGGACGGCCCGGTCCAGGACTCGGCCGACGAACTCGCCGCCGCCGACTCACTGATCGAGGAGGTCTCGATCGACGGCATGTGCGGCGTCTACTAGGCCGCCCGTGCCCGGCATCGACCTCGACCGCGCCTGGGACCTGCACCCCCAGGTCGCGGTGCGGCCGGAACCCTTCGGCGCGCTCCTCTACCACTTCGGCACCCGCAGGCTGTCGTTCCTGAAGGACCGCCGGCTGCCGGCCGTCCTTCGGTCCCTCAAGGACGTCCCCACCGCACGGGACGCCTGCACGGCGGCCGGCGTACCGGCATCGGACCTGCCCCGGTACGGCGCGGCGCTCGCCGTCCTGGCCCGCTCGTCCATGATCGTCGAGAGGACCCCCATGACCGAGCGGAGCGAGGGAATCGAGTCCCAGCGATCGCGTCCTTCGACGAAGGAGGCCTCATGACCGAGACCGAGACGGCCGGAACGCGGCTGGTCGACCTGTTCGAGCACGGGCTCGACGCACCGATCTGCCTGACCTGGGAGCTGACCTACGCCTGCAACCTCGCCTGCGCGCACTGCCTGTCCAGTTCGGGACGCCGCGACCCGCGCGAGCTGAGCACCGCCGAGGCCAGAGCCGTCATCGACGAACTCGAGGCGATGCAGGTCTTCTACGTCAACATCGGCGGTGGCGAGCCGACCGTCCGGCCCGACTTCTGGGAGCTGCTCGACTACGCCACCGCGCACCACGTGGGCGTCAAGTTCTCCACCAACGGTGTGCGGATCACTCCGGAGATCGCTCGCCGGCTGGCCGCCAACGACTACGTCGACGTGCAGATCTCGCTCGACGGCGCGACCGCCGAGGTCAACGACGCGCTGCGGGGACCCGGTTCGTACGACACCGCCGTGCGCGCGATGCGGAACCTCGCGGACGCCGGCATGCGGAACTTCAAGCTCTCGGTCGTGTGCACCCGGCACAACATCCCGCAGATCGACGCGTTCAAGACGCTCGCCGACACGTACGGCGCCCGGCTCCGCCTGACCCGGCTGCGGCCCTCCGGGCGGGGCGCCGACGTGTGGGACGAACTGCACCCGACCCGCGAGCAGCAGCGCGAGCTGTACGACTGGCTGGTCGCGCACGGCGAGACCGTGCTGACCGGAGACTCGTTCTTCCACCTGTCCGCCTACGGCGAGGCGCTGCCCGGACTCAACCTGTGCGGCGCCGGACGGGTGGTGTGCCTCATCGATCCGGTCGGCGACGTGTACGCCTGCCCGTTCGCGATCCATGAGGAGTTCCTCGCCGGGAACGTGCGCCGGCCCGGCGGTTTCGGAGGAGTCTGGCGCGAGTCCGGGCTGTTCCGCCGCCTGCGCGGCCCGCAGAGCGGCGGCGCCTGCGCCTCCTGCGCCTTCTACGACACCTGCAAGGGCGGCTGCATGGCCGCCAAGTTCTTCACCGGCCTGCCGCTGGACGGCCCGGACCCCGAATGCGTCCAGGGACACGGCGAGGAGTTGCTGGCCGGGCGGCCGGAGAGCCGGACCGGCATCCCCCGGCCCTCGGCCGACCACTCCCACCGCACCGCTCCCGCCCGCGTCGGGCCGGTCCCGCTGACGCTCACCCGCCGCCCGGACGCGGACCGGCCCCCGGTGAGCGCGTGCGCCGAGGACCCCCTCGCCGGCCTGCGGATCCACTGAGGAGACCACCACATGCGCAGGAATCCCTGGTTCGAGACCGTCGCCGAGGCCCAGCGCCGGGCCAGGAAACGACTGCCGGCCGTGGTCTACGGATCG
This sequence comes from Actinoallomurus acaciae, assembly GCF_042429965.1. Taxonomy (NCBI): domain Bacteria; kingdom Bacillati; phylum Actinomycetota; class Actinomycetes; order Streptosporangiales; family Thermomonosporaceae; genus Actinoallomurus; species Actinoallomurus acaciae. The sequence continues at coordinate 2,923 of NZ_JBHLZP010000390.1, read as the reverse complement.
CTGGTCGCCGGATCCGAGCGCGGCCGGACGATCGAGGACAACATCGGGGCCTTCGCCGAACTCGGTTTCGCCCCCCACGTCGCCGGTCACCACGCGGACCGTGACCTGTCGACCACCGTGATGGGCGTGGAGATCTCGTTCCCCGTCCTCATCTCCCCCACGGGCGTGCAGGCCGTCCACCCCGACGGCGAGGTGGCGGTGGCCCGCGCGGCGGCCAACCGGGGTGTGATCATGGGGCTGAGCTCGTTCGCGAGCAAGCCCGTGGAAGAGGTCGTCGCGGCCAACCCGAACACCTTCTACCAGATGTACTGGACCGGCGACCGCGACGCGATGGTGCAGCGCATGGACCGCGCCCGTACGGCCGGCGCCAAGGCGCTGATCGCGACGCTGGACTGGTCGTTCTCGAACGGCCGGGACTGGGGCAGCCCCGCCATTCCCGAGAAGGTCGACCTGCGGACCATGGCGCGGCTGGCGCCCGGCGTCCTGCCGCGTCCCGCCTGGCTGTGGGCGTTCGCCAGGACCGGCCGCGTCCCCGACCTCACCGTGCCCAACCTCCGGCCCCCGGGCGGGCCCGCCCCCACCTTCTTCGGCGCCTACGGTGAGTGGATGCGGACCCCGCCGCCCACCTGGGACGACGTGGCGTGGCTCCGCAAACAGTGGGACGGGCCCTTCCTGCTCAAGGGCGTCACCCGCGTGGACGACGCGAAGAAGGCCGTCGACGCGGGCGTCACCGCCCTGTCCGTCTCCAACCACGGCGGCAACAACCTGGACACCACGCCCGCCACGATCCGGGTGCTCCCCGCCATCGCGGAGGCGGTCGGCGGCCAGATCGAGGTCCTCCTCGACGGCGGCGTACGGCGCGGCGGGGACGTCGCCAAGGCGCTCGCCCTGGGCGCGCGGGCCGTGCTGATCGGACGCGCCTACCTGTGGGGCCTGGCCGCGGGCGGGCAGGCCGGCGTCGAGAACGTCCTGGACATCCTGCGCGGCGGGCTCGACTCCGCGGTCCTGGGCCTCGGCCGCGCCGGTGTCCATGAGCTGTGCCCGGACGACCTCGTCATCCCACCCGGCTTCCGCCTCACCCTCGGCGACTCCGGCCACTGACGTGCGCGGGAAGGATCTCGCCGGCCGCGACCTGGCGGACGCCGTCTGGCCGTCCGTGCGGCCGGACGCCCTCGTCCTGGTGCCGGTCGGCTCGACCGAACAGCACGGGCCGCACCTGCCCCTGTCCACCGACACCGTGATCGCCCAGGCCGTCGCCGAACGCACCGCCGACGCCCTGCCCGTGGGTCCGCCACTCGTGGCGCCCGCGATCGCGTACGGGGCGAGCGGCGAGCACGCGGACTTCCCCGGCACGGTCTCGATGGGACACGACGCGCTGCGCATCGTGATCATCGAGGCCGTCCGCTCCCTGTCGCTGTGGGCGGGGCGCGTCGTCTTCGTCAACGGCCACGGCGGCAACACCGTCGCGCTCGACGCCGCCGTCGGCCGGCTGCGCGCCGAAGGACACGACGTCGCCTGGATCGGCTGCGGAGTCCCGTACGGCGACGCCCACGCCGGATTCACCGAGACCTCCGTGATGCTCCACCTGGCACCCGATCTGGTCGTCCGGTCGGGCGCGGTCGCCGGGAACACCCGCCCGCTCGCGGAGCTGATGCCGGAGCTGGTCGCCCACGGTGTGCGCGCCGTCTCCCCGTCCGGGGTCCTCGGCGATCCGGCCGGGGCCTCGGCCGAGGAGGGCCGGGAGATCGTACGGGCCATGACGGCGTCCATCGTCCGCCGCGTCGGCGCGGGCCTCGTCGACTCCCGGGGACGCCTCCTCGACCCCGGTCGCTGATCGGCCGTGTTCCCGGAAAGGCACGCACTCGGGCTCCCGCCGGGGTTCCGCATCGCCCTCGACCGGGACACGTCGTTCTGGTCGGGCGACCGCGTCGCCACGGGAGGCGCGCCCTGGAAGGTGGTCCGCCTCGGCGAGGCCGCGCGGCCGCACCTGGCGGAGCTGCGGCGGGCCGGCGAACACGGGCACGCCGCCACGTCCGCCGTCGGGCGGGCGCTGGCCCGCCGGCTGCTCGACCACGGCCTCGCCCATCCGGTACGGCCGCCGAGGCCCGGACCGCATGACGTGACGGTCGTCGTGCCGGCGTACGGACGCGCCGACGAGCTGGCACGCTGCCTCGCGGCCCTCAAGGACGTCCCGGTGATCGTCGTGGACGACGGGTCACCGGACCCCGAGCCGCTGCGACGAGTGGCCGCCACGCACGATGCCCGCCTGGTACGGCACCCGCGCAACCGGGGGCCCGCCGCCGCGCGCAACACGGGGCTGCGGCTGGCGGACACGCCGTTCGTCGCGTTCGTGGACTCCGACTGCCGGCCCGAGGACGGCTGGCTGGACGTTCTCCTGCCCTACTTCGACGACCCCAAGGTCGCGGCCGTGGCCCCGCGCATCGTCCCGGGAACCGATGACTCCCGCCTGCTGGCGCGGTACGAGGCCGCCCGGTCCGCGCTCGACATGGGAACCCGGCCGGCGCTGGTCCGCCCCGGGGCCCGGCTCGGCTTCGTACCCACCGCGACGCTCGTCGTACGCGCGTCCCCGGCACGGGATCTCGTCTTCGACGAGGAGATGCGGCTGGGCGAGGACGTCGACTTCGTCTGGCGGCTCGCCGACCGTGGCTGGCACGTGCGGTACCAGCCGGAGGCACGGGTGGCGCACACTCCACGCCTGGCGGCACCGGCCTGGGCCCGGCGCCGTCACGAGTACGGCACGTCGGCCGCGGCGCTGGCCGAACGCCATCCCGGGCGGCTCGCCCCCGCCCACCCGTCGGCCTGGAACCTGGCCACGCTGGCCCTGCTGACCTACGGACACCCGCGCGCCGCCTGGAACCTGGCCACGCTGGCCCTGCTGACCTACGGACACCCGCGCGCCGCG
>NZ_JBHLZP010000389.1:0-7670 GCF_042429965.1 Actinoallomurus acaciae | reverse complement strand
CGGCGTCGGGACCGGCGCGGTGCCACAGCAGCCGAACGCGACCGCGCTGCCCGCGCCCGTCGCCCTCGCGGCCGGCTTCGACCCCGGCCTGGCCCGGCGGTACGGCGTGGTCGAGGGCCGCGAGACCGGGGACGTCGGGCACAGCCTGATCGAGGCGCCCGACGTGAACATGGTGCGCGTCTACCGCAACGGCCGGGCCTTTGAGAACTACGGCGAGGACCCCTACCTCGCCGGGCGGCTCGCCGTCGCGAACATCCAGGGCATCCAGAGCCAGGGCGTGCTGGCCGAGGTCAAGCACTACACCGCCAACGACCAGGAGACCAACCGCACGACCGTCGACGAGGAGATCGACGACCGCACCCTCCACGAGATCCACCTGCCGGCCTTCGAGGCCGCGGTGAAGGAGGGACACGTCGCCTCGGTGATGTGCGCCTACCCGTCGGTCAACGGCGCCTTCATGTGCGAGAACCGGCACCTGCTCACCGACGTGCTGCGCGGCCAGTGGGGCTTCGACGGGTTCGTGCAGTCCGACGCGGGCGCCACGCACACGGCGGTCGGCTCGGCCCAGGCCGGCCAGGACCTCGAACTGCACGACAACGGCCCGTACGACCAGGAGCTGAAGCAGGCCGTCCTCGACGGCACGGTGAGCATGGACCAGCTCGACACGATGATCGAGCGGCGCCTCGCGATCGAGATCCGCGCGGGCCTGTTCGACCACCCGCGGACCGTCACGCCGATCGACGCGGCCGCCGGCGGAGCGGTGGCGCGGTCGGCCGCCGAGCAGACCAGTGTGCTCCTCAAGAACGCGGGCGCGGCCCTGCCGCTCGACGCGGGCCGCCTGCACTCGATCGCGGTCGTCGGCCCGTACGCCCAGGTCGCGCACCCGGGCGGCGGCGGCAGCTCCCACGTCGATCCGCTCTACACCGTCAGCCCGGTCGACGGCATCACCAGGCGCGCCGGCTCCGGCGTGACCGTGCGGAGCTCGGACGGCGCCGACCCCGCCGCTGCCGCCGCGCTCGCCAAGTCCTCGGACGTGGCCGTCGTCATCGTCGGCGACACGGAGAAGGAGGGCACGGATCGCACGAGCCTGTCGCTCGGCGGAGGCCAGGACGACCTCGTACGGTCGGTCGTGGCCGCGAACCCGCACACGATCGTGGTGCTGAACAGCGGGGCGCCCGTGCTGATGCCGTGGATCGACGACGTCCCCGCGGTGCTCGAGGCCTGGTACCCGGGCGAGGAGGACGGCAACGCGCTCGCCGCGCTGCTGTTCGGCGACGTGAACCCCTCGGGCCGGCTCCCGGTGACCTTCCCGCGCAGCGAGACCCAGACCCCGGTGAGCTCGCCGGAGCGCTACCCCGGCGTGAACGGGGTGGTGACCTACTCCGAGCGGCTCCAGGTCGGCTACCGCTGGTACGACGCGCAGGGCCAGGACCCGCTGTTCCCGTTCGGGTACGGCCTGTCGTACACGACGTTCGCGTTCGGCCACCTCACCGTGGGCCGGCCCGATCACGACGGGCGGGTGACCGTCGGCCTCGACGTGCGCAACACCGGATCGCGTACCGGCGCGGAGGTCGCCCAGGTGTACGTGACCGATCCCGCGTCGGCCGGCGAGCCGCCGCGGCAGCTCAAGGCGTTCACCAAGGTCACCCTGCGGCCCGGCCAGGTGAGGCACGTGAGGCTGACCCTCGACCGGCGGGCGTTCTCCGTCTGGGACTCCGCCGCGCAGCGCTGGACCGTCCCCGGCGGCCGGTACGCGATCGCGGTCGGTGACTCGTCCCGCGACCTGCCGCTGTCGGCGCCCGTGACTCTCCCCGCACACTGACTGGTCGGGACATTGTCAGATCGTTACCAACGAAACGCCCAGGTAGCGGGATTCCGCAGCTGAGAGGCAGGGCCGAAACAGGACATTGTGCTGTTCGCCGGTCGTTTCGGCGGCTAGCGTTCCGTCCGCGAGATCGCGCGCGGAGACGAGCACCGGGCCGGGACGATCGGCGCTCGGCGGGCACGCCGAGCGTCCGCGTGGTCTCCGCGAGGACGGAGAGCACATGGCGGGCATCAAGAGGCGAAGCCTCCTGACGGGTGCGGCGGGCGCCGCCGCTATCGCGGGAATCGGAGGCATCGACCTCCGCGCCGCACGGCCGGCCGAGGCCGCCACGTCCAAGTCGTCCGGCCGGGGCCGCACCGTCCGGCTGCGCGAGGGCACCGACGTGGCGGCGCAGCTGTCGCCGGACGGCCGGTTCATCGCACTCGACCTCGTCGGCGTGCTGTGGGTGCTGCCGGCCTCCGGCGGCCAGGCCCGCAGAGTGACCAGCGACCTGTACGACATCGCCCAGCCCGAGTGGTCGCCGGACGGCAGGTGGATCGCCTTCCAGTCCTACCGCGAGGGCGTCTTCGACATCTGGATGATCCGCCCGGACGGGTCGGGGGCACGCCGGCTGACCCACGGGCCGTACGACCACCGGGAGCCGCGCTTCTCCCCGGACGGCAGGCGGATCGTCCTGTCCTCCGACCTGACCGGCAGCTACGGCATCCACACGCTGGACGTGGCGTCGGGCGACGTCACGCCGGTCACCGACACCACCGCCGAGGAGTACGAACCGGCGTGGTCGCCGGACGGCACGCGCATCGCCTTCGTCGTGGCGAACACCCGGATCGACGTGGTCGACCTCGGCACCGGCGAACGTACGACACCCGTGACCGTCCCCGCCGACCAGGTGATCCACAATCCGGCCTGGACCCCGGACGGCCAGGACCTGGTGTACTCCGTCGTCCGATCGGGCCGCAGCGAGCTCTGGCGCTCGGGAGAGCCGCTCGTGACCGGCGAGGAGGTGTTCCCCTTCCGCGTCTCGTGGCGCTCGCGGGACGAGTTCCTCTACACCGCCGACGGGAAGATCCGGCGCCGCTCGGTGAGTGACGGCACGCGGAACGACATCGGCTTCAGCGCGGCCGTCACCGTCACCGCGCCGGGGTACCGGAAACGCGGGCGCGACTTCGACTCCGCCAAGGCGCGGCCCGTCGTCGGCATCGGCAGCCCGGTGCTGTCCCCGGACGGCAGGCAGGTGGCGTTCCGCGCGCTCAACGACATCTACACGATGACGATCGGCCAGGCGCCCCGCCCGCTCACCCGTGACCACTGGTGGAAGAGCGCCCCCGCCTGGTCCCCGGACGGCCGGTATCTGTCCTACTCCACCGACCGGGCCGGCAAGCTGGACATCTGGATCCGCGACCTGCGGACGGGCACCGACCGCCGGCTGACGAACCTGCCGGACGCCGCCGCCGTGTCGGGCACCTGGTCGCGCGACGGCGCGCACATCGCCTTCCTCGACCAGACCGGTGCGCTCTACACCGTCGAGGTCGCCTCCGGCGACGTCCAGCCCGTCTACACCGCCACCTTCGAGCCCGGACGGCCGACCTGGTCCGCCGACGGCAACGTCATCGCCCTCGCGGCGATCAAGCCGTACTCCGCGCGCTACCGCGAGGGGCTCAGCAAGATCCTCCTGGTGGATCGCCGCACCGGCGCCGGCACCTACGTCGACCCGCTGCCGGACCGTTCCATCCAGACGCGCGGCGACGACGGCCCCGTGTGGTCGCCCGACGGTACGAAGATGGCGTTCGTCGTGGCGAGCGTGCTGTGGGTGGTCGACGTCCATCCCGACGGCACGCCCGCCGGCCGGGCCCGGCAGATCACCCGCGAGGTGACCGACGCCGTGAGCTGGAGCGGCGACTCGCGGCAGCTGCTGTACCTGAACAACGGACGGCTCCGCCTCGTCACCGTGGACGGCGGCCGAACGCGCACCCTGCCGACGCCGCTGACCTGGGCGAACACTCGCTCCAAGGGGCGCACCGTCGTCCGCGCCGCGCGCATGTGGGACGGCAGCGGCCAGAAGCTGCGCGACAACGTGGACATCGTGGTCGAGGGGCACCGCATCGCCGCGGTCGAGCCGCGCGGCCACGGACGCGGCGACAAGATCGTCGATGCCGGCGACTCCGTGGTCGTCCCGGGCCTGGTGGACATGCACAACCACCGGGAGATGCAGGGATATGAGTACGGCGACCGGCAGGGACGGCTCTGGCTGTCGCTCGGCATCACCACGACCCGCTCGCCCGGCAGCCCGGCGTACCACATGGTCGAGGCGCGCGAGTCGTTCCAGTCCGGCGCCCGGATCGCCCCGCGCTACTTCGCCACCGGCGAGGCCGTCGACGGGCCGCGCATCTTCTACAACTTCATGCGGCCCACGTTCGACGACGACCAGCTCGCCCTCGAACTCGAACGCGCCGGCGCCCTCGACTACGACCTGATGAAGGCCTACGTGCGGCTGCCCACCGAGTGGCAGCAGAAGGTCATCGCCTGGGCGCACAAGCACCGCGTGCACGCCACGTCGCACTACCACTACCCGGCGACGGCCTTCGGCGGCGACGGCATGGAGCACATCGGCGCGACGAACCGGTTCGGCTACTCGCGCACGGTCACCGCCCTCGGCACCGGGTACAGCGACGTCATCGACATCTTCACCGCCTCCGGCGCGGTGCGGACGCCGACGCTGTTCGTCGCGGCGACGATGTTCCGCGAGGACACCTCGCTGGTCACCGACCGGAGGGTGAAGACGCTGTACCCCTCCTGGGAGTACGCCTCGCTCCAGGCCGCCGTGAAGACCGCCAGGACCACCGACCAGACCGTCAACGAGCAGAACCTCGCCGCCCAGGTGGCCCAGGTCGTCGCGACGATCCGCGGCGGCGGCCGGATCATCACCGGCACCGACTCACCGATCGACCACACCGCGGTCAGCACCCACATGAACCTCCGCGCCCTGGTCAAGTACGGGCTCACGCCGTACGAGGCGCTGACCACGGCCACCCGGGCGCCGGGGGAGTTCCTCGAGGAGCCGCTGGGCCAGATCAAGCCGGGCATGTACGCCGACCTGGCCTTCCTCGGCGGCGACCCGCTCACCGACATCACCCGGGCGGCCGACGTGCGGCAGGTGATGGTGAACGGGGAACTGCACACGGTGGACGACCTGCTCGCGCCGTTCGCCGCCCCGGACCACACGACCGCCGCGCCGGCGGGCCGGATGCTGCCCCGGCTTCCGGAGCATCCGGCGAACCGCGGGTACTGGTGGCACGACCCCCACTACCTGGAGGACAGCAAGCGGTCCTGCTGCGCGGAGACCTGACCGCGAGCGCGTCCGCACCACCCGAAACGCCGGGCGGCCCGGCGGGGACACTTCCCCGCCGGTCCCTCCGTATGGAATCGTTCCCATATGCGTATCACGGACAGTCTGCGCGTCCATCACGACACGTGCAACGTCTATCTGCTCGTCACGGGAACGGACGCCGTCGCGATCGACTTCGGCTCCGGCTCCGTGCTCGATCACCTGGCCGACCACGGCGTCGAGCGGATCACCGATGTGCTGATGACGCATCACCACCGCGACCAGGGCCAGGGGCTGGCGCGCGCGGCGGCCGCCGGGATGCGCATCTGGGTGCCCTCCACCGAGCGTGACCTGTTCGCCGACGTCGGCACGCACTGGCAGACGCGGGTCATCGACAACTACTACGACCTGCGCCAGGACCGGTTCTCGCTGCTGGAGGACGTACCGGTCCACGGCGTCGTTCCCGAGTACCGCACCACGCGCATCGGCGGGGTCGACGTCCACGCGATGCCCACGCCCGGGCACACGCTGGGCTCGGTCAGTTACCTCGCCGAGCTGGACGGCCGGCGGATGGCCTTCACGGGCGACCTGCTGTACGGGCCGGGCACCGTCTGGTCGGTCTCGGCGTTGCAGCGGGGCTACACGGCATTGGAGGGCGCGGCAGCGACGGTGATCTCGCTCGACCTGGTCGCCGACCGCGCCCCCGACCTCGTGCTCCCCTCGCACGGCCGCCCGATCGCCGAGCCGGCGGAGGCGATCGCGAAGACCCGGAGCAACATGCAGGCCCTGGTCGACTTCCGCCGTGACGAGCCCTGGGACCTCGACGCCTGGCTGCGGCGGCCGTACGAGGAGGTCACCCCGCACCTGCTGCGCAACCGCACCTCCTTCGCGACCAGCTACGCCCTGCTGTCGGACTCCGGTTCCGCGCTGCTCATCGACTACGGGCTCGACATGATCACCGGCCTGCCCGTCGGCGACGACCGCTCCTCGCGCCGCCCCTGGCTCGCCTCGCTCGACGCCCTCAGGCGCACGTACGGCGTCGACCGGGTCGAGGTGGCGATCCCGACCCACTACCACGACGACCACGTGGCGGGCTTCGGCCTGCTGCACGAGGTCGAGGGCACCGAGATCTGGGCGGGTGAGTCGATCGCGCCGATCCTGCGCGACCCGCGCCGGTACGACCTGCCGTGTCTCTGGTACGACCCGCTGCCCGTCGACCGCGCGATCGCGCCGGGCGTTCCGATGCGGTGGCACGAGTACGAGCTGACCATGTATCCGTTGCCCGGCCACACGCTGTACGCGGTGGCGATCGCGTTCGAGGCCGACGGCAGGAAGGTGCTGGCCACCGGCGACCAGCAGGACGGCGGATGGGTCGACGGCGAGCGGACCGAGGTGCTCAACCTCCAGTACCGCAACCGGTTCCGGTTCGACGACTTCGTCGACTCCGCGCTGCTCTACCGCCGGTTGTCCCCGGACCTCATGATCAGCGGGCACTGGGAGCCGCGCGCGGTCGATGACCGGTACCTCGACATGCTCCTGGCCAAGGGCGAGGAGCTGGCCCGCCTGCACCGGGCGCTGCTGCCGCTGGACGAGGTCGACTTCGGCGCGGAGGGGTTCGGCGCGCGGATCCTGCCGTACCGGTCGGCGGTGGCCGCGGGCGAGAGCCGGGAGTTCGAGGTGGAGGTCGTCAACCCGTTCCGGCAGCGCTGCGAGCTCGGCGTCGACCTGGTCGTGCCCGCCGGCTGGCAGGTCACGCCGGCCCGTCGCGCGGTCGAGGTCGAGGGAGGCGGTCAGGCGACGGTGCGGTTCACCGTCGTCCCGCCGCCGGGCCGCCGGCGACGGGCGCGGCTGGCGGCCGACCTCACCGCCGGCGATCGCGCCTTCGGCCAGCAGGCCGAGGCCCTGGTGGACGTGCGATGACCGGGAGTGCGGAGGGCGAACGACCGAGGACGCGCGTCGAGGTCGCCGAGATCGGCGGGTCGCTGGAGATCCGCGCCGAGCACTACACCGCGCGCGTCGACCGCGACCGGCTCCTGGCCGACGTCACCGGGGCGGACGGCGGGTCCTGGGGGACGCTGCGGCTGCTCGTCTCCGTGGACACGCTCGACGGCCCGGACGAGACGACCCGCGTCGAGGCCGTCACCTGGGAGTCCGAGGACTCGTGCGTACGGCTGACCGTGACGTGCGCCGGCTCGCGGTGGGCCACGCGTACGCACGTGGTGGAGTTCCACCCCGGCCGGATCACCTTCGGCGCGACCGTGCGCGGCGAGGGCCGCGTCACCACGGTCCGGCTGCTCGGCGGGGCACGGCTGCCGCAGGGCGTGCTGCCGAGCGGAGCGGCCCACCACACCGTCTTCTCCCCGAACCCGGACCATCCCTGGCGCGTCGCCCGCCCGGCGGTCGAGCCCGCCGTGATCAGCGTCAACGGCGAGGGCGGCGAGCCGGGCGTGGGCCGCTGGCTGTTCACGCCCGCACCGACCTGCTTCGGGCTGTCCCGCGAGCGGGCCGCCGACGACCGGA
>NZ_JBHLZP010000388.1:0-7691 GCF_042429965.1 Actinoallomurus acaciae | reverse complement strand
GTCCTGCCCGCCGAGGACCTCGCCGCCGACCCGCGCGTGGACCTGGACCTGCTGCTGTCACCCGGCGACCGCCTCGGCCCGCCCGGCGCCCGGGAGAGGATCATCCTGTCCACGCTCGCGGACGCGGTGGCCGACCTCGAACGGCTCCTGGGCGCCGATCGGGCCGGCTGGGCATGGGGACGGCTGCACCGGGCCGAACCACCGCATCTCCTCGGGGAGCGCGGTGCCCCGGTCGGCCCGCTGCCGCGCGGCGGCAGCGGGGACACGGTCGGCGCCACCCCGTACACCCCCGACTTCCGCCAGTCGGGCGGCGCGACGTTCCGCCTGGTCGTCGACGTCGGCGCCTGGGACGCGTCGGTGGCGATGAACTCCCCGGGCCAGTCCGGCGTGCCGGGGAGCCCGCACCACCACGACCTGTTCGGAGGCTGGGCCGCCGACGAGGCGTTCCCGCTGCTCTACAGCCGTGAAGCGGTCGAGCGGAACCTCGGCGGCCGCATCACCCTGCGCCCGTCACCGGAGGACCGGTGACCGCCGGCCGCCCGCTGCTCTTCCTCGACGTCGACGGACCCCTGATCCCGTTCGGGGCCGGGCCGGGACAGAGCCGGGGCGAATCGCCGGAGGTCTCCGGAAACCCGCTCCTGGCGAGGCTGAACCCCGAGGACGGGAGGCGGTTGCTGGCCCTGCCGTGCGACCTGGTGTGGGCCACGACCTGGCTGGACGACGCGAACACCGAGATCGCTCCGCGGATAGGCCTCCCCGAACTGCCGGTGGTGGACTGGTCCGACTCGTCCGCGGGCGATGAGGACGACAGACTGCACTGGAAGACCCGCGGCCTGGTCGAGTGGGCCGCCGGCCGCTCATTCATCTGGGTCGATGACGAGATCGGCGCCATGGACCGGGCCTGGGTGTCGGCACACCATCCGGCACCGGCTCTCCTTCATCGCGTCGACCACCGTCTCGGCCTCACCGACGCGGACTTCGACGCCATCGCACGGTGGCTGACGCGCGAAGAGGAGGACCCGTGCCCGGTCTGGCGGAGCTGAGCTACACCACGCTCGGCGGCGTCATCGGTGCCGTCGCGTCCGGCTATCTGACCCGGCATCACGAGCGGCGGCAACTCCGTGCGGCGGTGATGGAGCGGCTGCACGCGGTCGTCGAGGTCACCGCCGGGGTTCGCGACGTCGAGCCCGGCTGGGCGCCGGTGTCGCGTACCGCCGACGGGCGGCGGCGCCTGACCGGTGTGCTCGGCGTCAGGGCGACGCTCGGCGACGGCGCCGACGCGGAGCACGCCCAGCGTAAGGCGTTCGCCGGCCTCACCGTGGCGGCGCTCGCGGCCGGTGTCCCGCGGCGTGTGACCGACTTCGCCGCCGGAGCCTGCGAACGGACGCTCGAGAGCCACGTGATCGCGTTGGTCGACCGCCGCGTCGGCGGGGTGCTGGGCGCCACGGCCGATGACCTCGTACGGCTCGCCGATGAGTACCAGCGGGCAGCGGTCGCGCTGCTCCTCCACGTGCTCTGGCACCCGTGGCGGGCGAAGGCGAGCACCCGGGCCCGCATCCGTGACCTGCGGACCGACGTCGAGGCCCTGCACCGGTTCCAGCAGGCCGCCCGAGAGGTTCTCGCCCAGGCGGACAACGCCGAGCGGCTGTCCGTCCACCTGGGCGAACGCCGGCGGATCACGAAAGACGCGACCTCGGACGGCGGCGACTCAGCGGCTCCACGCGGTGGAACCGGCGATCAGTGAGTCGGCCACGGTGCCGCACACCTCGGCGTGCGACGGCATCGGCAGTTCGCGTGCGTCGGCCACGCGGCGCAACGACGTCATGGTCACGTCGTGCAGGCCGCAGACCGTGAAGCGGTCGAAGGCGCTCATGTCCGGGTCGACGTTGAGCGCGAAGCCGTGACTCGTGACGCCCTGGCGGATCCGCATGCCGATCGAGGCGATCTTGTGATGGCCGGGGGTCCAGACGCCGGCCAGGCTGGTGGAGCCCGGCGGCGTGTCGCGGCGGAGCGCGGGGAAGCCCAGCCGGCCCAGCGCCGCGATGAGACCGTTCTCCATCCAGCGGACGATGTCGACCGGCCCGTGCCGGCCGATGTCCGCCACGAGATAACCGACGAGCTGCCCGGGGCCGTGGTAGGTCGCGAACCCGCCCCGGTCCACCTCGACCGCGCGGATTCCCAGGTCGGCGGGGAGGTCGGCGGTGGACGTGCGCGGGCCGTACGTCACGATCGGCGGGTGGCTCAGCAGGAACAGCCGGTCTCCGGCGAGCCCCTCACGGCGCTCCTTCACCCATCCCGCCATCCGCACCCGGGCGTCCTCGTAGTCGACCTCACCGAGGTCGACGCGTTCGAGCATGGCACCCCCCGATGAGCTGATGAACACCCGCCAGTATCGTCCGCGCTCCGGCTCGGCGGGCCGGCGGGTCTCGACCGCCGTGGCCGCGATCAGCGGGCGTACGCGGCGGCGAGGGCGTGGAAGACCTCCTTCGGCTCCCACCGGGTCTCATCCAGGAACTTCACCACGCCGTACGAGGCGAGGTCGAGGTCCTCGTGCGGGTCCGCCCGGTGCGGCAGACCGTATCCGGCGAAGGTGAACCAGAAGGCGCGGTCCACGCCCTCCTCCTGGAATATCTCCAGCAGTTCGCGCAGGTAGGTGACCTGTTCGGACTCGTCCCGCACGTAGTCGCCGTTGATGTGGGAGGCCTCCCGGTCGGCGATCATCCAGCCGGTGCCGCCGCGGTCGGCCGCGCCGCGGAACGTGCAGCAGCCGAACTCGGTGACCACGACCGGCTTGCCGTACGCGAACCGCCGGCGCAGGTCGGCGCGGAACCCGGCGGCGTTCGACTCGTCCCGGTAGGCGTCGATGGACACGATGTCGAACGGCGCCCAGTCGACGTCCTCCCACAGGCCCGACGCGTAGGTGACCTTGCCGCCGAACCGCCGCCGCACCGTGCCGGCCGCCTCGGCGAGGAAGTCGTTCACCTTCCGTACGAGGCCGGGGAAGGCGGCCACGACCTCCGGGTCGCCCGACATGACGGCCTGGATCCGGTGGAAGACGTCCTCGCCGGGCAGGAAGCCCGCCGCGAACAGGCTCAGCTCGCAGCCGGTGGCGAAGACGACCTGCGCGCCTCCGCGCCGCAGGTCCTCCGCGTGGCCGGCGCACTCCTCGAAGAGGCGCAGCATCGGCTCGGGCGTCAGGTCGGTGGGGAACGGTGAGAACCAGACCTCCAGCCCGGCCTCGGCCGCGTACTCTCCGGCGACGGCCAGCCGCCCGGCGTCGTCGCCGGTGACGCGTACGGCGTCGCAGTGCAGCCGGTCGGCGATGACGCGCATCTCGTCCCGTACGGTCTCGTGGTCGAACCGCTCGCGTGACAGTCGGCCGCCCGGGCGGAACCCGGTGTCGTAGGTGATGCCTCCGTGCATGCTGCTCTCTCTCGTGTCGTTTGCGTACGACCAGCGTGATCGAGCCCTCGGCCACCCGGCAGAGCGATGTGTCCACGATTCGTCGGTACAAGTGTCCTAATCCGCAAATTTCTGGGTAACACGAGCGGACACAGTCTTTGGAGGTCGTTCATGAGAGTCACCAGCGCCATAGTCCTCATCTGGCTCATCATCGGCGCCATCGCCGCCGGTCAGCGGCACTATTACAGCCACGGTCCGAGCAACTGCTCCCAGGCCGGCACGCTCCTCGTCACGATCATCGCGGGCCCGCTCAACTACATCGGAGTGAACCCGAAGATCTCCTGCAAGACGCCCGAACCCAGCAAGTGACCTCCGTCGCGGCGAGGGCGGCAACCGCGCTCGGTCGCCCTCGCCCGACGGCGGATCGCCCCGCCTTCTACCGGGTCAGATCCCACAGGCGGATGCTGCGGTCCTCGGCGCCCGTGACCAGGGTGCGGCCGTCCGGGCTGAAAGCGAGCGCGTCGATCCGGCCCTGGTGCCCGTCGAGGACGCCGAGCCGGGTGTTGGTGACGATGCCGTTCAGGATGACCTTGTGGTCTTGGCCGGCGCTCGCGAGCGTCCGGCCGTCCGGGCTGAACGCGACGGTGTCCACGACCCCCTTGTGACCGGTGAACACGCCCATGCCGAGGTGGGTCCGTACGTTCCAGAGCAGGACCTTCTCATCCTCCCCGCCGCTGGCCAGCATCCTCCCGTCGCCGCTGAAGGCGACCGCGTGCACCGGCGCGGTATGGCCGTTGAGCACCGCCGCCTGGGTCCACGACGCGGTGTTCCACAGGCGTACCGTCCGGTCCAGCCCGCCCGCGGCCAGCAGGGTCCCGTCCGGGCTGAACCGCACCGAGGTCACCGCCTCGCGCTCGTCGCGGAGCACGCGTACGGTGCGGCGCGACCGGACGTCCCAGATGCGGATGGTGTGGTCCTTGGAACCGCTGGCCAGATAGCGTCCGTCGGGGCTGAAGTCGACCGACCAGACCTCGGAGCGGTGACCGGACAGCACGGCGACCTGCCGGTCGGAGGACAGGTCCCACAGGCGTACCGTCCGGTCGTCGCCGGCCGTGGCCAGCAGCCGGCCGTCGGGGCTGAACCGCACCCCCTCGATCGGCGCCGTGTGGCCCGGTAACTGCGCCAGCTGGACGCGCCGCCTCACGTCCCACAGGCGGACCGTGGCGTCCGACCCGGCGCAGGCGAGCCTCGTGCCGTCCGGGCTGAACGCCACCGAGAAGATGTTCGTGTCCGACTTCAGCCGCGTGGACGGGAAGTGGATGCCGATGTGCACGACCGGCGGGGCGGGTGTGGTTGCCGGCGCCCGGTGCGGAGGATGCCGGGGCAGCCAGATCGCGGCGGCGGTGCTCAGCATGATCACGAAGAGCAGGACGGCCAGCAGGAACGGCGTACGCGAGCGGCGGCGCCGGGGCGGCGTCGTCTCCTCATCCTCCGCCGGGCTCGGCGGCTCGGCGGGTTCGGGCTCGTCGCCGGAGAGGCGGGTGAGGTGCGCCGCGAGGACGTCGGCGGGCATCCGCATGCTCGGCTCTTTGGCGAGCAGCCCGGCGATGACGGGGGCCAGCGGCCCGGCCCGGCCGGGCGCCGGCGGGTCGGTGGTCAGCAGGGAGACGAGGACGGTGGCGACCGTCTCCCCGTCGAACGGTGGCTGTCCCTCGACCGCCGCGTACATCGTCGCGCCCAGCGACCACAGGTCCGACGCCGGCGTGGCGTCCGTGCCGCGCGCCTGCTCGGGTGCCATGTAGGACGGCGTGCCGAGCATGGCGCCGGTCTCGGTGAGGACGGTGCCGCCGTCGAGCGAGGCGACGCCGAAGTCGGTGAGCACCGTACGGTCGCCGTCCAGGATGACGTTGCTCGGCTTGACGTCACGGTGCACGACCCCGGCGGCGTGCGCCGCGCGTAACGCGGTCAGGATCTGGGCGCCGATCTCCGCCACCCGGGACGGCGGCAGCGGCCCGTCCTCCTTGAGCACCCGCGCGAGCGTGCGGCCGTGGACCAGCTCCATGACGATCCACGGGCGGCCGTCGTCGCGTACGACCTCGTGCACGGTGACGATGCCGGGATGGCTCAGGCGCGCGGCGGCGCGTGCCTCGCGGAGGGTGCGCGCCCGCAGCGCCACGACCTGCTCGTCGTCCAGACCGGCCGGAAGCCGGATCTCCTTGACGGCCACGTCGCGGCCGAGTGACTCGTCGCGCGCCCGCCAGACGACTCCGATGGCGCCTTCCCCGAGGACCTCGATCAGCCGGTACTTTCCACCGACGAGTCGCTCACTCCCCATCGTCACGCTCCGAGCGTAACCGGACGCGAAGCGTGCATCTCGGAATCTTCTGTTTTAGGTAGCGATGCTGGTCCTCGGGGCGCCATAGGTTGGCGTCGTGGATGGAGGACGGGACGACGAGCGACGGCCGGCCGGGCTGCTCGGCGGCCTCGCCCCCGTGGCCCGGGCGGCCCTGGCGGCCTCGGTGGCGGGCCGTCTGCTGCCGTACCACCTGCGGTTTCACGAGCAGACGGGGCGGGGTGACCCGGCGGTCCTCCGAAGCGCTCTCGGCGGCGTATGGGACCGGCTGGAGCACGGGTCCGCCATCGACGTCGTCGCCGTGGGTGTGGCCTGCATGGATCAGGCGTTCGTCGCCGCCGACCTCGGGTTCGCCCTCGCCGGGACACGGACGTGGGAGGCGTGGAGGGTGGTGAACGGGGCCGCCACCCCACTGGTGGAGAACGCCGTGCACGCGGCCTGGGCGGTGGCCGGCGCCTGCCATGTCGCCGTCCACGGCCGGGTCGGGGAAACGCTCCACTGCCTGCGGTACGGCCGAGACGCCGCGCTGGCCGAGGCTCTCTCGCGCCGGACGGGCGAGCCGCTGGTGGAAGAGGAACGACGCCGTCAGGCGCGCGACCTGGAAATGCTGGAACGCTCGGGACCCACGGCCGAGGTCCTGGCCGAGCTGCGGACCCCTACCTGATGACCAGGTGGGAGTTCTCCCGGAGCCGGCAGCGGACCCTTCGCTTGCACAGCTGCGTCTGGGTCACCGTCGCACCACCGGAGTTCGCGTTGATGATGGTCTGAACTCCGCGGATGTTGTTGGGACTGTTGAAAGGGGCGGAGATTCTGTTGTGCCTGCCATTGCCGTTGTGCTGGTCGCTGTCTCCCCAGTGCATACCGGGCATCGCCGCAGGCCCGGTGCGGGTCGAGGCCCGACTCTCAGGCGCGGCCGTCAGGCAGCCCATGGCCGTGAACAGAAAGACCATGGCGTAGAGCGCACCGCCCTTATGGCGACCGAGCATTCATCCTCCTGATGGTGTCAGTGCGCTGTCGTACCCGCCGATCGCCGATGGCCACCCCCTTTGTACTCGCATATTACGAATGCCGTTCCTGGGCATTTACTTGCGCGTCGTAGCTCTCCTGGGCGGCGGCGACCTCCTCGATGTGCGTCTCCGCCCAGTCCTTGATGGCCCGCATCACCGGCAGCAGGCTGACGCCGAGTGGCGTGAGCCCGTAGTCGACCCGTACGGGGACCGCGGGGGTGACCGTGCGGGTGACCAGGCCGTCGCGTTCGAGGGTCCGCAGGGTCTGGGTGAGCATCTTCTGGCTGACGCCGGCGACGGTGCGGGACAGGTCGCTGTAGCGCTGCGGGCCGTCGGCGAGGGCGTTGAGGAGGAGGCTCACCCACTTGTCGCTGATCCGGTCGAGCAGCCGCCGGGCCGGGCACGTCGCGAGGTAGGCGTCGTAGGCGACACGCGCATCCTGGCGCCGCTGGGCGGCGGTGCGGGTGGTCATGGCTCTCCTCTGCGTACGGTACGCACCTCCAAGTGCGTACTTTCCGACAGAGAGTAGCTCTCCCTACGGTCGTTTCCGAAGCCTTCTTTCGAACGTGGGGAGATCTCATGCGGGCGGTCGTCATTCACGGTTTCGGCGGGCCGGAGGAACTGCGGCTCATCGACGTGCCGGTTCCGGTCGCGGCGCGGGGCCAGGTGCTGATCCGGGTCGAGGCCGCGACGGTCAACCTGGTGGACGTGGTCACCCGTTCCGGCGCGCTCGCCGAGGCGGGCCTGCTGCCGCCGCGCGAGGTGATCGGCATCGGCTGGGACGTGGCCGGCGTGATCGAGCGGACCGGCCCGGGCGTCACCGGCCTGGCCTCGGGGGACCGGGTGATCGGCCTGGCCGACCGGCTCGACGTGCCGCTCGGTACGCAGGCCGACCTCGCCGTGCTCGACGAGGACACCGTCGCCGTCGC
>NZ_JBHLZP010000387.1:0-7713 GCF_042429965.1 Actinoallomurus acaciae | reverse complement strand
CGCCTCGCTCGCCGCCAAGGGCGGCCGCCCGTCGATGGCCGCGACCGGCTGGGCGACGGTCGCGGCCGGACTGGCGGCCGGAATCCTCGCGGGCAACCACCTGGCCGGACGCGTCCCGCCGTCGAGGGGCCGGGCCGCCGTGATCACTTTGGCGATGGCGGGGGCTGTTCTGACGGTGGTCAGGGGTGTGGCGGCGTTGTGAGGTGGACCGGACGTCGTGGGGGCGGGTCGTTGCGGCCGCTTTGGCGATCGCGGGCGCTCTTCTCGCGGCGGTCAAGAGTGCGGCGGCGTCGTGACACGGGCCGGGCGCCGCGGAGCGTCCCCTACAGAGTTGTCCACAGCCGCTCCAAGGCCCTTTCGGCGGCGGGGCCGCTGGCTTGACAATGGATATGGGGTCGGCGCCCCCTGGGAGGGCGGGGAGTGTCCCGGGCGGGGAGTGTCCCGGGCGGGGAGTGTCCCGGGCGGCGAGCGTCCCGGGCGGCGAGCGTCCCGGGCGGCGAGCGTCAGAAGCGTGGGCCGGGGGGGCGTGGGCGCGTACGCCTGGGGTGGTTAATGCGTCAAGGTGCTCTTCCTCACACGACGCGGGGAATGTCTCGCGTGGCACACTGGTTGGGAGTGTTCATCAGCGTGCTCCGGGGTCGGTGAAATTCCGAACCGGCGGTTACAGTCCGCGACCCGGCCGAAACCATCGGCCGGTTGACCCGGTGGAATTCCGGGACCGACGGTTAAAGTCCGGATGGGAGGCAGCGCGCGGTCGTGCCCTGTTCGGGGTGCGACAGTGACGTCGGCACCATCGCGCCGTCATATCCCGGAGCCTGGATCAGGAGGCCCGGGGTGACCGCATCTTCCGCGGAAGAGACGGCGATGCGCGACGCGATCGCACTCGCGGCGTGTGCGCTCGGTGAGACCAGCCCCAACCCCGTCGTCGGATGTGTCGTGCTCGACGCCGACGGAGTCCAGGCGGGAGAGGGTTTCCACGCGTACGCGGGCGGTCCCCACGCCGAGGTCGTCGCGCTGCGGGAGGCCGGTGACCGTGCGCGGGGCGGCACGCTCCTCGTCACCCTCGAGCCTTGTGATCATCAAGGCCGTACCGGGCCGTGCAGCCAGGCCATCCTGGGCGCCGGTCTGCGCCGGGTCGTGTACGCGGTCGGCGACCCCAGTGACAAGGCCCAGGGCGGCGGGCGGCGGCTCGCCGAGGCCGGTCTGTCCGTCGAGGTCGGTCTGCTCGCCGCGGAGGCCGAGCGGGTCAACGCCGAATGGCTCACCCACGCCCGCCTGCACCGGCCCCACGTGACCTGGAAGTTCGCCGCCACGCTCGACGGCCGGTCGGCTGCGGCCGACGGCACCAGCCAGTGGATCACCGGCGCCGCCGCGCGGGCGGACGTCCACCGTCTGCGCGCCCGTGCCGACGCGATCATCGCCGGTTCCGGCACCGTCCTGGCCGACGACCCCCGTCTCACCGTGCGCGGCTTCGAACCGCACGACCACCTGCGCACCCACCGCCGCCCGCTGCGCGTCGTCGCCGACACCCGGAGCCGTACGCCCCTGGGCAGCCGTGTCCTGGACGACGAGGCGCCGACGCTGGTCGCGGTCGCCGAGGACGCCGACGCGGCCGCCCTGGAGTCCACCACCGCCGTCGTACGGCTGCCGCGCGCCCGGCGCGGACCCGGCCTGGAGCTGTCCGCCCTGCTCGCGGAGCTGACCGAACGCGAGATCGTCTCGGTGCTCCTCGAAGGCGGTCCGTCGCTGGCCGGGGGGTTCCTGGCCGAAGGCCTGGTCGACCGCGTCGTCGCGTACCTGGCTCCCACACTGCTCGGCGCCGGGGCCGCCGCCCTCGCCGACGCCGGAGTCGCGACGCTCGCGCAGGCGTACCACCTCGACATCGACGAGGTCACCACGATCGGGCCGGACCTGCGGATCACCGCGACGGTGCGCGACCGGCCGGCATCGTCTCGAAGGGAGAACTGAAGTGTTCACCGGAATCGTCGAGGAGCTGGGGGAGATCGTCGCGCTCGAGCGCGAGGGCGACTCCGCCCGGCTCACCGTACGCGGCCCGCTGGTCGTCTCCGACGCCGTCCACGGCGCGTCCATCGCGGTCAACGGGGTCTGTCTCACGGTCACCGACGTCAAGGACGAGGCCTTCACCGTCGACGTGATGAAGGAGACCCTCGACCGCTCCGCGCTCGCCGCGCTGGCCCCCGGATCGCCGGTCAACCTCGAACGGCCCGTACGCCCGTCGGACCGGCTCGGCGGGCACATCGTCCAGGGGCACGTCGACGGCGTCGGCGAGATCGTCTCCCGCGAGCCCGGCGACCGCTGGGACGTCGTGACGATCGGCCTGCCGCCGAACCTGGCCCGCTACGTGGTGGAGAAGGGCTCGATCACCGTCGACGGCATCAGCCTGACCGTGGTCGAGGCCCGCGACGACGCCTTCACGGTCGCCCTGATCCCCACGACGCTGGAACTGACCACGCTCGGCCGCAAGCACCCCGGCGACCCGGTCAACCTCGAGGTCGACGTCGTGGCCAAGTACGTCGAGCGGCTCGTCGCCGCGGGGGGCTCCCGCCCATGAGCGAGCGAACCGGCGACACGGCGCTCGGGGCCTCTCCTCCGGCGGAGGAGGACTCATGAGCTCCTGGGCGGAGGCGAGTGTCACGGTCTTCGGCGAGAAGGTGCTGTGGACCGATCTGCTGGGCAACGTGTTCTCTCTCGCGACGGTCTGGCTGGCGATCAGGCGCACCATCTGGACGTGGCCGGTCCAGCTCGCCGGCGCGGTGCTGCTGTTCACCGCCTCGGTGAGCGCGCACGCCCCCGGCAACGCCCTGAAGCAGGTGCTGTTCGTCGCGCTGGTCTCCTACGGCTGGATGAAGTGGCTGCGCGGCATCCGCGAGAGCGACAGCCTGCCGGTGCGCCCGGCCACCGCGCGCGAGCGCGCCGTGCTCGTGGTGGCCCTGGCCGGTGGCACGGCGGCCCTGGCGCTGCTGTTCGCGAACATCCCCTGGCTGCAGATCACCTGGTCCCCGACGGCGAACGCGTACATCTTCGCGGGCAGCGCGGTCGCGACGTTCGCGCAGAGCCGCGCCCTCGTCGACTTCTGGGTCATCTGGGTGCTGGTGGACCTCGTGGGCGTGCCCCTGGCGATCAAATCCGGCCTGTACGTCTCCGGGGCGGCGTACGTGATCTTCTTCGTGATGGTCGTCGCCGGGTTCCGTAACTGGATCAACCAATACCGCCGGCAGCGGCGGAGTGCCGAACTGGAGGCGGTGGCGGCATGAGTTTCGACACGGTGGAAGACGCGATCGCGGATATCGCCGCGGGCAAGGCCGTGGTGGTGGTCGACGACGCCGACCGGGAGAACGAGGGCGACATCATCTTCGCGGCCGCCAAGGCGACCCCGGAGCTGCTCACCTTCACGATTCGCTACAGCAGCGGCGTGATCTGCGTGCCCATGGAGGGCGCCGATCTGGACCGCCTCAACATCCCCCTGATGACCGCGCAGAACCGCGAGCGGATGCGCACCGCGTACACCGTCAGCGTGGACGCGCGCGACGGCGTGAGCACCGGGATCTCCGCGGCCGACCGCGCCACCACGATCCGGCGGCTGTGCGACTCGGCGACCGAGCCGTACGAGCTGGTGCGGCCCGGCCACATCTTCCCGCTGCGCTACCACGAGGGCGGCGTCCTCCAGCGGCGCGGGCACACCGAGGCCGCGGTCGACCTGGCGCGGCTCGCCGGGCTGCCCGCGGCCGGGGTCCTCGCCGAGGTCGTCAACGACGACGGCACGATGGCCCGGTTGCCGCAGCTGGAGGTGTTCGCCAAGGAGCACGACCTGAAGCTGATCTCCATCGAGCAGCTCACGGCGTACCGCAAGCGTACCGAGCGGGTCGTCGAGCGGGTCGCCGAGACGCGCATCCCCAACCGGCACGGCATGTGGCGTGCGGTGGGGTACTCCAGCTCCGTCGACGGCGGCGAGCACCTCGCGCTCGTCCTCGGCGACCTCGGCGACGGCGAGGACGTGCTGACCCGGGTGCATTCCGAATGCCTCACCGGCGACGTGCTCGGCTCCCAGCGCTGCGACTGCGGCACCCAGCTCGACGCGGCGATGGCGGCGATCGCCGAAGAGGGCCGGGGCGTCATCCTCTACCTGCGCGGGCACGAGGGCCGGGGGATCGGCCTGCTCGCCAAGCTGCAGGCCTACGCGCGGCAGGACGACGGCTCCGACACCGTGGACGCCAACCTGGAGCTCGGCCTGCCGGTGGACTCGCGGGAGTACGTCAACGCCGCGCAGATGCTGACCGACCTCGGCATACGGTCGGTCCGCGTGCTGACCAACAACCCCCTCAAGCTCGCGGGCCTGGAGGGCTTCGGCGTCGAGGTGCGCGGCCGCACCCCCCTGCCCGTCGTCGTCACCGAGCACAACCGTCGTTATCTCACGGCCAAGCGCGACCGCCTCGGCCACCACATCGGAGAGCTGGCATGACGGCCTCTTTCCCGACCAAGGAGGGTTCATGAGCGGTGCGGGGCGTCCCGAGGCCGCGGCCGTCGACGCGTCCGGGCTGAGCCTGGGCGTGGTCGCGGCCCGCTGGAACGGTCAGATCACCGACCAGCTCCTCGAGCGCGCGCTGGCCGCCGCCAAGGAGTGCGGTCTGCCCGAGCCCGTCGTCGTACGCGTCGCGGGCGCGCTCGAACTCCCGGTCGTCGCGCAGCAGCTCGCCCGTGACCACGACGCGGTCGTCTGTCTCGGTGCCGTTATCAGGGGTGGTACGCCCCATTTTGACTATGTATGTGACTCGGTAACGGCGGGTTTGACGAGGGTTGCCCTTGATGAGGGCGCCCCCATCGGCAACGGCGTACTAACCTGTGAGACGCTTGACCAGGCACTGGAACGCTGCGGCCGGCCAGGCGGCAGCGAGGACAAAGGATGGGAGGCGACCGTGGCCGCACTCGATACGGCACTGACCTTGAGGGGCCTGCGGCATCACGGTCACGCGCGGCATCACGTGGAGCATCAAGGCTCCTGAGTCCCCACGCCGCGACACCGATCTCTCATTCTCAAGGAAGGTCTTTTCACCGTGCTGTCACTTGTGCTTCCCAAGGGCTCGCTGGAGAAGGCGACGCTCGACCTGTTCGACGCCGCCGATCTGACGGTCCGCCGTGGCTCCGACCGCGACTACCGCGCGTCGGTCGACGACCCGCGCATCGACCGCGTCCGGGTGCTGCGCCCGCAGGAGATCCCCACCTACCTCGAACAGGGGCTCTTCGACCTCGGCATCACCGGCCGTGACTGGATCACCGAGACGGAGTCCGACGTCGTCTCGCTCGGCGAGCTGAAGTACTCCAAGGCGACCTCCAACCCGGTGCGCGTCATCATGGCCGTGCCGAACGACGCCCCCTGGCAGTCGGTGGAGGACCTGCCCGAGGGCGTGCGGATCTCCACGGAGTTCCCGGCGCTGACCGAGCGTTTCCTGACCGAGCACGGCGTCAAGGCGCGGGTGGTGCCCTCCTACGGCGCGACCGAGGCGAAGGTGCCCGACATCGTCGACGCGATCGTCGACCTGACCGAGACCGGGTCCTCCCTGCGCAAGAACGGCCTGCGCATCCTCGACACGCTGCTGGTCAGCTACACCGAGCTGGTGGCCAACCGCGAGGCGTACGAGGACGCGAACAAGCGGGCCGCCATGGAGGACATCGCGCTGCTGCTGCAGGGCGCGATCCGCGCCCGCGGCAACGTCCTGCTCAAGCTCAACGTCTCCGACGCGCAGTTGCAGGACGTGCTGAGCATCATGCCGTCGATGTCGTCCCCGACCGTCACCCGGCTCGCCGGGGGAGAGATGCACGCGGTGGAAAGCGTCGTGGCCAAGCACGGCGTCAACACCCTCATCCCGGCGATCAAGGCGGCCGGCGGCTGCGACATCCTCGAGATCCCGATCAGCAAGATCGTCGACTGAGGTGACCACGGCGACGTGGCGACCGCGCCGGGCCCGGGTCATCCCGTACGTTCTCGCGGTGGTGGTCGTGGCCGGGATGGTCGCCCTCGCCGTGGGCATGCCGTCCAACTGGGCCCTCGGTGACCGGATCGGCCTGGTCGTGATCGGACTGATCGTCGCGGGGATCCTGCACATCCTCGCGCGCAGCCGGGTCATCGCCGACGACCGCGGCGTGACGGTGGTCAACGGCCTGCGCACCCACGAGTACGACTGGGCCGAGGTCCTGGGCGTGTCGATGCCGGAGGGCGCGCCGTGGCCGACGCTGGACCTGGCCGACGGCTCGACCCTTCCGGCGATGGGCATCCAGGCGTCCGACGGCGACCGCGCCCGGTACGCGGTCGCCGAACTCGCGGCCCTGGTCCACGAGCGCGGCGAGGCGCACGACGGCTGACCCTCCGCCCCTTCGAACGGACGGGGAGAAGATCCAGAGACGGAACGCGACGGCCCCCCGGCATGCGCCGCGGCCCGTTTCTCCCTCGACCCGGACGTGCCGTACGAGGAGTGCCGGAGGCGGGGATGTGGCGTGTGATCCTCGCCGCTCCCTTCCTACCGGCGACCCGCCGGACCGGCCGGGGCACGCAGCGCGGACACGATCCAGTCGATGGCCGCCGCGGGGGACTTCGGCGGCTGCCGGCCGCCGATGATCGACAGCAGCCGCCAGTAGCGTTCGGCGCGAGCGTCGGCACGCACGGCCAGCCGTTCGGCGAGTGCCGTGCGGAACTCCCGGCCCGTGCCCGCTCCGGGCAGGTAGGAGAAGGCGGCGAGCACCTGCCCGATGACCGGTGCCGCTTCGGCGGAGCCGGGGTCGACCCCCGCCGTCGCCGCCGCGTCCGCCCGGTCGATGGCGGACTGGACGGCTCGTCCCTGCTCTTCGGTGTGAACCCGCATCGGGTTGCCGGCCGCTCGCTGCGCCGCGTGATATTCGGTCATCTGCCGGACCCGTGCCCGAAAGCGCGGATCGCTCGCCAGCTCGGCGAGTTCGATCCACGCCTCGACCTGCTCCGACGTCGGGTCCTCCGGCAGCTCTGGCCGTGCCGCGCGCATCCGCCGCTCGGCCTCCGGGGCGATGTCCAGGCCCGCGCAGACCTCGTCCCAGAACGCGTCGATGATCCGGCGGCGTTCGGCCTCCGGCGCCTTCGCGATCCTGTGCAGCGAGGCCAGCTCCTCGTGCGAGGGCTCTCGCCTGGCGGCCGTGCGGAGCACGGCCCTCCGTTCTTGCAGCAGGCGAATCTGGACGTCGAGCTCCGCGGCCTGCGACTCGGCCGCCTCGGCCAGGCCGACCTCACGGGCCAGGACACGCCGGATGCCGCCCAGGCCGAGGCCGAGTTCGCGCAGCGTCCGCACCAGGCTCAGCCGAGACAGCGCCTGCGGGCCGTACAGCCGGTGACCGTGTGGGGTCCGGTCGGTGGGCGTCACCAGGCCCATGTCGGAGTACAGCCGGACCGTCTTGGCCGTCAGGCCCGTACGGCGCGCCGCCTCGCCGATCGAGCAGAGCCTCGTCTCACCGTTCATGGGCCCTCCCGCGCCGGGAGACAGCGCCGGGTCGTCGATTCGCTCATGCGTTCAAGCATCGGGGTTCCCGTAACGGGAGACGCAAGGGCGCGAGGAGCTCAGGGGGCCTCACGCGTTCACGGCGGTCGCGTCGCCGAGCAGCGCGCCGACGGCCTCGGCGGTCGCGGGGTGCCGGGCCAGCAGCCCCGCCGCCTCGGACGCGCCGGGCGAGAGC
>NZ_JBHLZP010000386.1:0-7724 GCF_042429965.1 Actinoallomurus acaciae | reverse complement strand
GTCACGGCGGCCACCGCCACGCCGGGCGGGTTCGTGCTCGCCGGTACGGCCGGTTCGGACGTCGTGACGTGGTCCTCGGCGGACGGCCGGACGTGGCGCGCCACGCGGCCGCACGGCCTCGGGCTCGACGGGCCGGGCGTCCAGGAGCTCGACGGCCTGACGGTCGTCGGGGCGAATCTCCTGGCGGTCGGCTTCACCGGCGACTATCGCACCGACCGGCCCACGCTCTGGCGCACGCCGATGCCCTGACGGCGCCCCTGAAAATGGACTTCGCGGCCGCCTCCCTGATCGAGGCGACCGCGAAGCCGGGGGCGTCAGGTCATTTGACGTGGAGATTCACGCCCAGAAGGACGAGGAACCACAGGAAGATCGCGAGCAGCGCGCTGAGCACCCGCTTCAGCAGGCCGAGGGTGATGTAGTCATGGTCCCAGGCCACGAAGATGCCAATCAATATATAGATCAGGCCGACAAAGCTGATTCCGCCCCGTATCCGCATCGGGACCTCCTTGGGCTTGGCTTGAACGCTCGCCAGATGCCCGATGGATGGCATTCAAAACTTTTGCCCGATAATGCAGGGGCTCTGTAGCGCCGGTGCCGTCCGGAGCGATGTAACAGTCAGGTCACCGTATGCGGATGGCCGGGCGTTCCCGGCTCGGAGCGCCCGTCACGGCGAGGCACCCGGCCGCGTTCCGCGGACGGACCCGGGTGTCGCGAAGGGGCGGCCGGCGGCTCGGCAGCGCACGCCGGCCGCCCTTTTCGTATCCGTCACCGGCGGCGCTCGCACGGATGCGGGCGGCGCCCGGGCCGCCCCCCTCCGCCGTACCGGAACGCCGCTCGCCGAGCGCGCCCCTGTCCGCGCGGGCTCTCAGTCGAACAGGACGACCTGGCGGATCGCGTCGCCGCGTTCGAGCGTCGCGATCGCGTCGTTGAGGTCCTCGAAACGGATCCGCCGCGTGATGAGGCTCTCCAGGTCGAGCTTGCCCGCCCGCCACAGGTCCACGAACCGCGGAACGTCGCGGCGCAGGTCGGAGCCGCCGTACAGCGACGCCCGCAGGTTCTTGCCGTCGAAGAGCAGCTCGAACGCGTTGAACCGCACGTTGTCGTCGGCCGCGCCGGCGCCGACCACGATCACGTCGCCGCCGCGCCGGGCCAGTTGCCAGGCGGCGCGGATCGTGGCGCTCCGGCCCACCACCTCGAAGGCGTAGTCGAAGCCCTGTCCGGCGGTGAGGAGGTTCCGCAGCTCGTCCGCTCCCTCCGGCGTGGCGGTGTGCGTCGCGCCGAACCTCCGGGCGATCTCGTGCTTGGACTCCAGCGGGTCGATCGCGAGGATGGACGCCGCGCCCGCCGCCCTGGCGCCCTGGATGACCGACAGGCCGACGCCGCCGCAGCCGACGACCGCGACCGCCGTGCCGGGCCGCACCCGGGCGGTGTTGAACACCGCGCCGACTCCGGTGGAGATGCCGCAGCCGAGCAGCGCGGCGTAGTCGTACGGGACGTCGTCGGCGACCTTGATGCAGGCCTCCCACGGCACCACCATCTCCTCGGCCCACGTGCCGCAGCCCGCCATGCCGTACGCCGGTGTGTCGTCGCCCAGGCGGAACCGCGGCTTGGTGTAGCCCTCGATGATGTACTTCACGCACAGGAAGGGCCGCCCGGCGACGCAGTCGGGGCACAGGCCGCAGGCCGGGGTCCAGCTGATGACGACGTGGTCGCCGGGCGCGACGTTCGTGACGTGCTCACCGACCTCGATGACCTCGCCGGCCGCCTCGTGGCCGACGACCGCCGGATAGCTGTTCGGCAGGGTCCCGCTCAGGATCGACAGGTCGGAGTGGCAGACCCCGGTCGCCTTGATCTTGACCTTCACCTCGGCGGGGTCCGGGCCGACCGTCCTCGCGTCGTCGCGGAGCTCGACCTCTTTGACACCGGCGCCTTGGATCACCGCGGCTCGCACCTGACACACCTCCAGGACGGGGGCCGGCCCCGGAGGCCGGCCGATATCGGGGTTGGGAAATCTCCGTCAGTCCTCGTCGAGGGTCAGCGCGGCCTTGGGGCAGGAACGTACGGCGTGCCGGACGCGGTCGGCGAGCTCGGCCGGGGGCGACGGCTGCGTGACGTGCAGCTCGTCTTCGTCATCGAGGTCGAAGACCTCGGGGACGAGCCCGACGCACACGCCGTTGGCCTCGCACACCAGCGGGTCCACCCGTACTTCCATGACGCTGTTCCCCTTCACGTGAGCTTGCGATGGTCCCAGGAGGCGACACCGGTCGGCTCGACGATGTAGGCGTGGCGTTTGGCCGCGGTCTGACCCACGACCGAGGCGATCGCGTCGTCGTCCTCGAGACCCATCATCCTGCGAACCACTTGGGAGCCAACATACCGAACGTCATTCGGCTCTGTCAGGGACCGTACGGTGCCGTACAGCATCAGCCCGCGCAGTTCGAAGTAGTCCGTGCCCGCCTCGATCAGGCACGTGACCCGGGGATCTCGCGCGAGGTTGTACGCCTTGCGCGACGTGCGGTACGTCCAGAACGCGATCTTGCCCTCGACCAGCCCGGAGAACATCGTGACCAGGTGCGGGGTGCCGTCACGGTTGATCGTGGCGAGCTGGAACTTGGGGTTCTCCTCGATGAACGCCGTGACCTCGTCGTCGGTCATGGCGATACGAGAGCGCTGACTCACGCCGAGAAGTAGAACACGTTTCAGTCAGCCGCATCAAGGCCGGGGCGCGCCGAGGGAGCCCGGCGCACCCGCGGCCCGTCTCGAAGTGAGACGGGTCTTACAGCTCCTCCGCGGTCGGGAAGGAGGTCTGCGCGCCGGCCTTGCGCACGGCCGCGGCGCCGACGCGTGCGGCGAACCGGGCCGCGGTGGCCAGGTCGTAGCCATGGGCGAGGCGCAGGCACAGCGCGCCCGTGAAGGCGTCGCCCGCGCCCGTGGTGTCCACGACCTCCGCTCGGGGGCTGGGCACCTCGGTGACGCCGTTCGCGTCGGCCACGAGGGCGCCGTCCGCGCCACGCGTGATGACGACGGACCGTGCGCCCCGGGCGAGCAGGCCGGTCGGGCGGGTGTCGCCCAGGAACGCCGCCTCGTGCTCGTTGACGACGAGAGGGTCGCAGAGCGCGATCAGCTCGTCCGGCACGTCGGCGGCCGGCGACAGGTTGAACACGACCCGTGCGCCCTCCTCGTCCGCCGTACGGGCGGCGGCCACCCCCGCGTCGACGGGGATCTCCAGTTGCAGCGACACCACGGCGGCGTCCGCGAACAGTGGCCGCGCGGCGGCGACGTCCTGCTCGGTGACCTTCGCGTTGGCGCCCGGCGAGACGATGATGCTGTTGTCGCCCGACGGGTCGACGGTGATCAGGGCGACGCCGTTCGCGCCCGGCGTGGTGATCAGGTGCCCGATGTCCACGCCGTCACTTCGCAGCGTCTCGCGGACGAGGTCCCCGTGGCCGTCGGTGCCCGCGCGGCCGAGGAACGCGACCCGGCCGCCCAGCCGCGCGGCGGCGACGGCCTGGTTGGCGCCCTTGCCGCCCGGATGGGTCGCCAGGTCCGAGCCGCGCACGGTCTCGCCGGCGCCCGGGCGCCGGTCGACGCGGATCACGAGGTCCGCGTTGACGGACCCGGCGACCACGACGTCGTACGCACGCCCGGTCATCGCGCGCCGCCGAACGGGCCGTATTCGATGTCGATCATGTGCTTCCCGTCTCTCCGCAGGATCGGCGTTTCATGAGGCGGGCCGGGAGCACGACCGGTTCCACCGGCCGGCGCCCGACGCGCTCCAGCAGGGCCCGCACCGCTCGCCGCCCGAGTTCTTCGGCGGGCTGGGCGATCGCGGTGATCGGCGGGTCCAGGTGGACGAACCAGGCGACGTCGTCGAAGGAGGCGAGTGCGACGTCGCCGGGGATCCGCATGCCGCGCGCCCGGATCTCGTCCAGGGCGCCGAGCGCCATGAGGTTGTCGCCCGCGAAGATCACCTCGGGCGGCTCGGGCAGGTCGAGGAAGCGGGCCGCGATGGCCTGACCGCTCGCCGCCTGGAAGTCGCCGGCCTCCACGTACTCCTCGCGGATCTCCAGGCCGGCCGCCCGCATCGCGTCCACGTACGCCCGGGTGCGCTCGCGGCCGGTGGACAGCAGCTCGGGGCCGGAGATGAAGGCGATCCGGCGGTGCCCGAGCCCGTGGAGGTGCCGGATGAGGTCCCGGACGGCGCCCGTCCCGTCGACCCGTACGGAGGGCACCTCCAGGCCGGGGAGCGTGCGGTCGAGGAAGACCAGCGGGCCGCCCGCCGCGACGCAGTCCCGGACCAGCGGGGTGACCTCGGCCGTCGGGCAGATGAGCAGGCCGTCGACGCGCTGTTCGAGGAGCGTGCGGACGTAGTGGTCCTGCCGCTCGGGGCGCTCGTCGGCGTTGCCGATGACGACGGTGTAGCCGGCCTCGCGCGCCTCGTCCTCCACGGCCCTGGCGAGCACGGCGAAGAACGGGTTGAGGATGTCGCCGACGATCAGTCCGAGCGTGCGGGTGGCCTCGGTGCGCAGCGAGCGGGCCACCGCGTTCGGCCGGTAGCGCAGCGCCTTGGTGGCGGCCCGCACCTTGGCCCGCGCCTCCTCGCTGACCTTGGGACTGTCGTTGAGCACCCGGGAGACGGTGGCGACCGAGACTCCCGCCCGAGCGGCGACCTCCTTGATGCCCGCCACGCCACCTCCCGTCGTGGAAACGATTACACGGCAGAATATGGAAACGATTACACCGGTGACAGGCGGGGGAGCGGTGACCTCGGTCACAGCGGCGGGTCAGAGCCGCCGGGCGTCCGCGGAGGCGAGCAGGGGCTCGGCGAAGCGGCAGATCTCCTCCGCCGCGTCGAACTCCCCGGTGACCGGCTCGTCCCACTCGGGCGGGACGGGCATGCCCGGCCAGGTGTGGCCGCCGCCGAACACCGTCCAGGCGACGACCCGCGTCCCGCCGGCGCCGGCCTCCGCCGTCGTGCGGCTGGAGAGCTCGGTCGTGTGCGTCTCGCCCGGTCCGGGCGGGCAGCGGTCGATGGCGCGCCAGTGCCCGGCCGTCTCCCGCAGCGACAGCGTGCGGCCCCTCGGCTCTCCGTCCGGCCCGCGGCGCCGGGAGTACCCGCCGTCGATCGGGGAGAGCGTGTCGGCCGTGCCGTGGATCAGCATCGCCGACACGGCGTGCGCCGGCCGGACGCCGAGCAGGGCCGCGGGCAACTGACCGGCGACGGCCGCCATCACCGCCACCCGGGCCGACGCCTCCAGTGCCAGCCGGTGGGCCATGAACGCACCATTGGAGATCCCCGCCACCACGGTCCGGTCCGGCGACGTGCCGTACCGCTCGGCCGACCAGTCGACGATCGCGGTGAGGAAGGCGACGTCGTCGACCCCGGCCTCGTCGGCGGTGGTGACGCCCCGGCCGTCCGCCCAGCACCCCTGGTGGCCGTCCGGGTAGGCGATCGCGAAGCCCCGGCGGTCCGCCTGCGCGTCGAAGGTGGTCCACTCGCGCATCATCCGCCCGCCGCTGCCGTCCGGATTGTTGCCGTGCAGGACGAGCACGAGCGGCACCGGCCGGTCGCCCGGCGCCGCGCGGGGCGGCCGGAGCGTGAAGCCGCGCTCCCTCCCGCCGATCCTCAGCCCTCCGTCGACCAGATCGCCCTCACCCGCCATGCGCCTGCTCCTCCGACTCGGACATATGCGCTGCTGACGGTAATAGAGTGCGCGCGTGGATGACGTGATGACGCGAGCGGGTCTCCCGCCGATGCCCGACGGCCTGCGGCGGGCCGCCGAGGACGCCAAGGGGTTCATGCCCCCGGCCGAGGGGCTCGCGCTCTATGAGACGGCGTTGGAGTACGGCGCGCGCGGCCCGATCCTGGAGGTCGGCACCTACTGCGGCAAGTCCGCGATCTACCTCGGCGCCGCCGCCCGCACGGCCGGGTCGGTCGTGGTGACCGTTGATCACCATCATGGCTCGGAGGAGAACCAGGCCGGCTGGGGGGAGTACCACGACGAGACCCTGGTCGACCCGGCCACCGGCCGCATGGACACGCTGCCGGTCTTCCGCGAGACGATCGTCGCGGCGGGGCTGGAGGACCGGGTCGTCGCGGTCGTCGGGACGTCCGCGACCGTCTCGGCGCTGTGGGCCAAGCCGCTCGGCATGCTGTTCGTCGACGGCGGGCACGCGGAGGAGTTGGCCCAGGCCGACTACGACGGCTGGGCGCACCACGTGATGCCCGGCGGGGCCCTGGCGTTCCACGACATCTTCCCCGACCCGGCCGACGGCGGCCAGGCGCCGTACCGCGTGTACCGGCGCGCCCTGGCGACCGGCCGGTGGTCCGAGCGCCGGGTCGAGGGCTCCCTGCGGGTCCTCGAGCGCCGCTGACGCGCGTACTCCGGGCTTCGGAGAACGGAACTCTTGAATAAAGTGCCATGTCAGGCGTACCTTGCTGAACATGTTTGAACAGGTCTGGGTGCAGGGGTAGACATGGCAGACAACGTGCATGCGCTCAAACACGAGAACATCGCCCAAGCCCTCGCCCGGGAGATCCGGACGGGCAGGCTCAAGCGCGGCAGCCGCCTTCCCGGCGAGCACGCGCTCGCCGCGCGGTTCTCGGTCAGCCGCAACACGATCCGGTCGGCGCTGACCGAGCTGAGCCGGGAAGGGCTCATCTCCACCCGCTCGGGGAAGGGGTCGTTCGTCACCTTCGACGGGCGCCCGCTCGACGACCGGCTGGGCTGGGCGCGCGCCCTGGCGGCCCAGGGCGTGTCCACCGAGACCCGGATGCTGCGCCTGGAGAAGGTCGACGATCCCGGGCTCGCCGATCGGCTGGGCCTGGCCTCGTCCGCGTTCTTCGCCGTCGACCGCGTCCGCACCCTGACGGACGGGCCGGCGGTCTCCCTGGAGCGCAGCCGCATCCCCGCCACCGGCGCCCTGCTCGACCTGCCCGCACGCGGCCTGCTCGACGGGTCGCTGACGGCGACGCTCGCGTCCGCCGGACTGCACGCGGACCACGGCGACGAATGGGTCACCGCCGCGCCGCTGGACGAGACCGACGCCGGTGAGCTGGGCCGGAGCCCCGGCGAGTGGTTCCTACGCGCGCGCCGCGTCAGCTGGACCGCGGCCGGCGACCTGGTGGAGCACGTCGAGAGCCGGCTCGACCCGGTCCGGTTCGAGCTGCACCTGCGCTTCGGGAGCACCCCATGACCGGTGCCGGGGCCCGTGCCGCCGGGGCGCTGTACGGACTCGCGATCGGCGACGCGCTGGGCATGCCGACGCAGTCGCTGTCCCGGGAGCGGATCCAACGCGACTTCGGCGCGCTCACCGGGTTCGAGCCCGCCGCCGCGGACCATCCGATCGCCGCGGGGATGCGCGCCGGATCGGTCACCGACGACACCGAACAGGCCGTCCTGCTCGCCCGGCTGCTCCTCGACGGCGCCGGACGCATCGATCCGGTCGCGCTGGCGCGGGCGCTCCTGGACTGGGAGGACGACATGCGCCGGCGCGGTTCCCTGGACCTGCTCGGCCCGTCGACCAAACGCGCGGTCGCGGCCGTCGCCGCCGGCACACCGGTCGAGGACGCGGGCCGCCACGGGGACACCAACGGCGCCGCCATGCGGATCGCCCCGGTCGGCATCGCCTCCGGCGGTGGGCCGGCCGCCCTCCTCGACAGCGTCGTCGACGCCAGCCGGGTGACGCACAACACGAGCGTCGCCCTCGCCGGAGCCGCGGCC
>NZ_JBHLZP010000385.1:0-15491 GCF_042429965.1 Actinoallomurus acaciae | reverse complement strand
CTCGCGCGCTGGACGCGCCCGGTCCGCCGGCGGACCGCGCCGCCGCCGGCTCCCGCGAAACCGGCCGCACCCGCAGCGAACGGGTCACGCGGTGACGCCGTGGCGGGCGACGGCCTGCTCCATTGGTGTGACGGACCCGGCACCCACCACTTGCGCCGCGCAGTAGCGTGGGTTTGTGCACGATGACGCCCCGCTCGATCCTTTCGCGGATGATCCGGAAGACCCGGCCGCCGCGCTCGGCGACCTGGACAACGAGGCCGAGCCGCTGAGCATGACAGAGCGTGAGGACGTGCTCGCGGATCTATCCGATCTCGAGGTCTTCCGTGCGCTCCTGGAGCCGTTGGGCATCAAGGGGCTGACGGTCGACTGCACCGACTGCGGCAAACCCCATCACATCGACTGGGACCTGCTGTACGGCAACCTGCGGCACCTGCTCGACCAGGGCCTGGCCCGGGTGCACGAACCGGCCATCGCCGCAGAGCCGAGCGACTATGTCAGCTGGGAGTACGCCCGCGGCTACGTCGACGGCGTGATCGACAGCGAAGAGGGCCAGTCCGGCTAGGGCTCGTCTCAAAGTCCCGCGGCGCCCGGGCGACGCCTCGTTCCACGCCTGCACCCACCACCGCACTGGGCGGCCGACCATCCGCCGACCGCATCCCCAACTCGCGCTGTACTGCCCGGGGACGTTGGTCGATCGGGTGATGGGTGGTTTGCCGCTGGTCGCGGTGTGGGGCGGGCGTGTTCGGGGTTGTAGATGCGTCCGAGTGCCCGGCCGTCGGTCAGGGTGTGGTGGAAGCGTTCGACCTTGCCGTTGGCCTGAGGGCGATACGGCCGGGTCTTCTTCACCCGGATGCCGAGTTCGGCGTATGCGTCCGGCCAGGCGTGGGAGTTGTAGGCCGAGCCGTTATCGCTCAGCACGCGTTCGATGCTGATGCCGTGGGCGGCGAACCAGGCCACGGCGTTGCGTAGCACTGCGATGGCGTTGGCGGCCTTTTCGTCGTCGTGTTCATCGCCGTGGATCTGTGCGTAGGCCAGGCTTGTGTGGTCATCGATGACGGTGTGGACGAACGCGGTGCCCAGGCGGGGTTCGTAGCGGGTGTTGCGGTTGCCGGTGCGGTGTGCGGTGGTCTCGCGGTTGCGCCGCAAAGCCCTGCCCGCCTAGCTCCCCTTCCACAACCACCACCGACCCCACACCGCGACCGACGGCAAACCACCCATCACCCGATCGACCAACGTCCCCGGGCAGTACACCTAGGGCCGGTCGAGCTGACCGGCCAAGTCGGCCAGATCGCGGGCATGCAGGTCGAACCGGTCCGAGGCAGCGGGCGGGTCGCCGACGGGGCGGGCGACGTAGGCGGTGCGCAGGCCGAGACCCTGCGCTCCGCGCAGGTCCCAGGCGTGAGCGGCGACCATCAGCAGCCGCTCCGGCGGCCGTCCGGAGACGGTGACGGCCAGCCGGTAGACCGCCGGGTCCGGCTTGTACGTCTGGGCGTCTTCGGCGGACAGGGCCTGGTGCCAGCGCAGCCCGGCGTGGGCGTTGAGTCCCAGCAGCGCGGTACGGCTCGCGTTGGAGAGCCCGATCAGCGGAAACCGTTCGGCGAACCGGGCGAGCCCTGCCACGGTGTCGGGCCACGGCGGGAGCCGGCGGCCCGACAGGGCCAGCGCCGCCACCGCGGCCGGGTCCTCGACCCCGACGGCGTCGGCGACGAGCCGGGCGGCCTCCTGATCGAGGGCGTCGCTGGGGAGGTAGGGCCGGTCGCCGCCGAGGACGCGACGCTGCTCGCGGTCGACGTGCCGCTGCCACAGCGACAAGAGCCGCTCGACGCCGGGGTCGTCGAGCGACGGGTCGAGTGCACGAATACCGGCGCGGATACCG
The DNA here is from genome assembly GCF_042429965.1 of Actinoallomurus acaciae. Classification (NCBI taxonomy): domain Bacteria; kingdom Bacillati; phylum Actinomycetota; class Actinomycetes; order Streptosporangiales; family Thermomonosporaceae; genus Actinoallomurus; species Actinoallomurus acaciae. The sequence goes on along the minus strand of NZ_JBHLZP010000385.1, from coordinate 13,615 downwards.
GCGGGTTCGTCGACGAGCGTGCCGAGCACGTCGAACACGACGGCGTCGATCTCCAACTCCGGCATCGGCGAGGTCTCTCTGATGTAAGGGCTAAAATAGCCTTTAATCGAAAAGTAGTGGGAGGTTCATCGGGAATGCAAGTCGCGCTCGACGACTACGCCTGGGCGGCGGGGGTCGCGACCGAGCTGGTCAACACCACCACCGAGGTCTGGCGTGGCGACGACCATCTGCCCGATCTGGCCGCCCTCGTCGCGTTCGCCGACCTGCACGGCGGCCGGTCCGGCGACGCCCCCGGCGCGTTGCCCGACCTCGCCCGCCGCGGACGCCCGGCCGACCTGCACGCGGTCCACGCACTCCGTACGACCGTGCGCGGACTGATCGATCACCCCGACCGACGCCACCTGATCGCCGGCGCCACCACGCTCACCTCACCCGCCCGGGGCGCCACCCTGATCAACGATCCCGCGCACGAGGACCGCGCCCGCTGGGCCGTCCCGCTCCGCGACGGGGCGACCGTCGCCGACGCCCTCTCGTTGATCTGCGGCATCGGCATCCTCGGGGTCGTGCACACCCTCGGCGAGGAGCGCTTCCGGCCGTGCGCCGCGCCCACCTGCCGGGGAGCCTTTATCGACACCACCCGGCCCGGTCGCCGCCGCTACTGCATGCCCGGCCTGTGCGGCAACCGCGTCAACGTCGCCAACCACCGCGCCCGCCGCACCGGGCAGGTCCCCTGAGCGGGTGACGAGGCGGCTCCGCCCACCCGGTGCCAGGTGATGCCGGAGAGACGGCCGATTCGTGGAGACGCGCGACGGCCACGGCGTTCCCCGCTGTCCACAGCCCCACCCCAACGGGCCTTGCCAGCCACCCCCTCACTCTAGGATGTAACCAGGATCCGCTGACCTGGCCCGATATCGCACCCCATCGGATGATGCCAATGACTTCCGCGCCCGAGCCCGCCAAGTTCGCTCCCCAGGGCTTCACCTACGACGACGTGTTGCTCGTGCCCGCCTATTCCGATCTCGGGCCGGGCGACGCCGACACGTCGACACGCCTGTCCCGCTCGGTGACCCTGCGCATCCCGCTGGTCTCCGCGGCGATGGACACCGTCACCGAGGCCCGGATGGCCGTGGCGATGGCCCGTCAGGGCGGCCTCGGCGTGCTGCACCGCAACCTGCCGATCGAGGAGCAGGCGCTCCAGGTCGACCTGGTCAAGCGGTCCGAGGCGGGCATGGTCACCGACCCGGTGACGTGTGCGCCCGGCGACACGCTCGCCGACGTCGAGCGCCTGTGCGCCCACTACCGCATCTCCGGTGTGCCGGTGACCGACGAGGAAGGCGTCCTGGTCGGCATCGTGACCAACCGCGACATGCGGTTCGAGACCGACACCTCCCGTCCCGTACGCGAGGTCATGACGCCGATGCCGCTGGTCACGGCCCCGGTCGGCGTGTCCCGCGCGGACGCGTTCGCCCTCCTGCGACAGAACAAGGTGGAGAAGCTCCCGCTGGTCGACAAGGGCGACCGGCTGCGCGGGCTGATCACCGTCAAGGACTTCACCAAGAGCGAGCAGTACCCCGACGCCACCAAGGACTCCGCCGGCCGGCTGATCGTCGGCGCCGGGGTGGGCGTGGGCGACGAGGCCGAGCGCCGCGCCCGCGCGCTGGTCGACGCCGGGGCCGACGTCATCGTCGTGGACACCGCCCACGGCCATTCGCGCGGCATGCTCGACATGGTCGCCAAGCTCAAGGCCAACACCCGAGCGGACATCATCGCGGGCAACATCGCGACCCGCGCGGGTGCCCAGGCGCTGGTCGACGCGGGCGCCGACGCGGTCAAGGTCGGGGTCGGTCCGGGCTCTATCTGTACGACGCGGGTGGTGGCCGGGGTCGGCGCGCCCCAGGTGACCGCGATCTACGAGGCCGCGCTGGCCTGCCGTCCCGCCGGGGTACCGGTGATCGGCGACGGCGGCCTGCAGTACTCGGGCGACATCGCCAAGGCCATCGCGGCCGGGGCCGACTCGGTGATGCTGGGTTCACTGCTCGCGGGCTGCGAGGAGAGCCCCGGCGAGCTGATCTTCATCAACGGCAAGCAGTACAAGACCTACCGGGGCATGGGCTCGCTCGGCGCGATGAAGAACCGCGAGCGCGGCGGCTCCTACAGCAAGGACCGCTACTCCCAGGACACGGTCGAGGGCGAGGACAAGCTCATCCCCGAGGGCATCGAGGGCCAGGTGCCCTACCGCGGGCCGATCGCGGCCGTCGCGCACCAGCTCGTCGGCGGCCTGCGCCAGGCGATGTGGTACACCGGCTCCCGCACGATCACGGACCTGAAGGACAATTCCGTACTCATGCCGATCACCGGGGCGGGTCTGCGGGAGAGCCACCCGCACGACATCCAGATGACGGTCGAGGCGCCCAACTACCAGGTCCGCTGAAACACTTCTCGGCCGTGACCACAGAGGTGGTCGCGGCCGAGCCATGGAAAGGGACACCAGATGGCTGAGGTTGAGATCGGGCGGGGCAAGAGCGGCCGCAGGGCGTACGAGCTCGATGAGATCGGCATCGTCCCCTCCCGCCGCACGCGCGACCCCGAAGAGGTCAGCGTGGCGTGGCAGATCGACGCGTACCGGTTCGAGATGCCGCTGGTCGTCGCCCCGATGGACAGCGTGGTCAGCCCCGAGATCGCGATCGCGATCGGGCGGCTCGGCGGGCTGGGCGTGCTCGACCTCGAAGGGCTGTGGACCCGCTATGAGAACCCCGAGTCGCTGCTCGCCGAGATCACCTCGCTGGAGGACGGCACCGCGACCAAGCGGCTTCAGGAGCTGTACGCCGAGCCGATCAAAGAAGAGCTGATCGGGCAGCGCATCAAGGAGATCCGTGACGCGGGCATGACCGTGGCGGCCCGGCTGTCGCCGCAGCGCACCGCGCAGTACCACAAGGCGGTCATCGACGCCGGGGTCGACCTTTTCGTCATCCGCGGCACGACGGTCAGCGCGGAGCACGTCTCGGGCCGCGCCGAGCCGCTCAACCTCAAGCAGTTCATCTACGACCTCGACGTGCCGGTGATCGTCGGCGGCTGCGCCACCTACACCGCCGCGCTGCACCTGATGCGCACCGGCGCGGCGGGCGTGCTCGTCGGGTTCGGCGGCGGGTCGGGGCACACGACCCGTACGGTGCTCGGCGTCGCGGTCCCGATGGCCACCGCGATCTCCGACGTCGCCGCCGCCCGGCGCGACTACCTCGACGAGTCGGGTGGACGCTACGTCCACGTGATCGCCGACGGTGGCATGCGGCAGTCGGGTGACATCGCCAAGGCCCTCGCCGTCGGCGCCGACGCGGTCATGGTCGGCTCGCCGTTCGCGCGGGCCGCCGAGGCGCCGGGCCGCGGCTTCCACTGGGGCAGTGAGGCACATCACGAGGAGCTGCCGCGCGGCACCCGGCTCGACGTGGGTTCGATCGGCACGCTGCAGCAGATCCTGTACGGTCCCTCGAACGTCGCCGACGGTTCGATGAACCTCATCGGCGCGCTACGTCGCGCGATGGCGACCTCCGGGTACTCCGACCTGAAGGAGTTCCAGCGTGTGCAGGTCGTTGTCGCACCGCACTGAACGCCTGCTTTGTCGCTGAAGTGACACCGTCATAGCGTGGTGCATGCAGACGACGCGAGGGAGTGCGCAATGGCAGATGGGCAGACGGTGAACGGACTCGGCACCTCGCGTCTCGGCTCCGCCGAGCGCGAGACGGCGCTGAAGCGCATGGGCACCGAGGAGTTCGACGTCGTCGTGGTCGGCGGTGGCGTCGTCGGCGCCGGGGTGGCGCTCGACGCGGCCACGCGCGGCCTGTCCGTGGCACTCATCGAGGCGCGCGACTTCGCCTCGGGCACCTCCTCGCGTTCGTCCAAGCTCATCCACGGCGGGCTGCGCTATCTCGAACAGCGCGACTTCGAGCTCGTCCGCGAGGCGCTCACCGAGCGCGGCCTGCTGCTGAGCCGCATCGCCCCGCACCTCGTACACCCGGTGCCGTTCCTGTTCCCGATGACCCACCGGGTGTGGGAGCGTGGCTACATCGGCGCCGGCGTCGCGCTCTACGACGGGCTGTCCCTGTCGATGGGCACGGCACGCGGCGTCCCCCACCACCGCCACCTCACCCGTACGAAGGCGCTGCAGGTCGCGCCGTCGCTGAAGCGCGACTCGTTCGTCGGCGCCATCCAATACTGGGACGCCCAGGTGGACGACGCCCGCTACGTCACGATGCTGCTGCGCACGGCGGCGGAGTACGGCGCGCAGATCGCCTCGCGCACGCAGGCCGTGGGCTTCCTGCGCGAGGGCGAGCGGGTCACCGGCGTGCGCATCCGCGACCTGGAGTCCGAGACGGAGACCGACGTCCGCGCCAAACAGGTCGTCAACGCGACCGGCGTGTGGACCGACGACATTCAGGAGCTCGTCGGCGGTCGCGGCCAGATCCACGTACGCGCCTCCAAGGGCGTGCACCTCGTCGTGCCCAAGGACCGCATCCACTCCGCCAGCGGCATCATCCTGCGTACGGAGAAGTCGGTCCTGTTCGTGATCCCGTGGGGCCGGCACTGGATCATCGGCACCACGGACACGCCGTGGGACCTGGACAAGGTGCATCCGGCGGCGTCCAAGGCCGACATCGACTACGTGCTCGAACACGTCAACGCGGTGCTCAACGTGCCGCTGACGCACGACGACGTCGAGGGCGTGTACGCGGGACTGCGGCCGCTGCTGTCCGGCGAGTCGGACGAGACGTCGAAGCTGTCGCGCGAGCACGTCGTGGCCCACCCGGTGCCCGGCCTGGTCGTCGTCGCGGGCGGCAAGTACACCACCTACCGCGTCATGGCCAAGGACGCCGTCGACGCGGTGGCGCACGGCCTGGACGGCAAGGTGCCGGGTTCGTGCACCGACCAGGTCGCGCTGGTCGGCGGTGACGGCTTCCAGGCGCTCTGGAACGCCCGCCACCGGCTGTCGGAGTCCTCGGGCCTGCACGTGGCCCGCATCGAGCACCTGCTCCACCGGTACGGCACCCTGACCGAGGACCTGCTGACCCTGATCCGCGAACGCCCCGACCTGGGCCGCCCGATCGAGGGCGCCGACGACTACCTGCGCGCCGAGATCGTCTACGCCGCCACCCACGAGGGCGCCCGCCACGTCAACGACGTGCTGTCCCGCCGCACAAGGATCTCCATCGAGACCTGGGACCGCGGCGTCCGCGCGGCCCGCGAGGTCGCCGAACTCCTCGCCCCCGAACTCGGCTGGTCGAACGAACAGACCGAACGCGAGATCTCCTACTACGAGAAGCGCGTCGAAGCCGAACGCATCTCCCAGGAACAGGAGGGCGACCTGGAGGCCGACGCCACCCGCCGCGGCGTCCCGGACATCGTCCCCACGATGACCCCTAATGGCCTTTCCGCGCCGCCCCTCCCCGGCGAGCCCCGTCCAGCCAACATGCCACAAGACGGATGAGAACGCCGACCACAACCATCCTTGACGACCGCACCGGCAAACCCGCCGCCGCGTGCCAGCGAACCTGCCGCGTGCCGGCGAACCTGCCGCCTGCCGCCTGCCGCCTGCCGCCTGCCGCCTGCCGCCTGCCGCGTGCCGCCTGCCGCGTGCCGACAACGCGACAAGGCGCCACCCATGCGTTCGCGCAGTGGACACAGCTGGGATTTGAGACAGCCCCTCCTCCTGGACACGACGCCACACCACACAGGCACCCATCCGTACGAGGCCACCACGACGGAACACTCGCCCGCCCGCGTCACGCGGCCACCCATCACGACCTGGCGGCGGCGACGGCCAACCGACCGCGCCCCCGAGCCGGTCCGATGCCCGCCTATCCGGTCGAGGGTCGGCGTGGGGCTGTCTGTCGTCGGGTGAGTCGCCGTTCGGCCGCAGAGGGACGCGGGCGGCGGTCCGTTGTGGACTGGCGGTGGCGGTCGGTCGGGAGCATCTGAGCCGGGCTGGTGCCTGCCTGCCGGTCGAGGGGTGGCGCGGGGCTGGTCGTTGTCGGATGAGTTGCTGGCCGGTCGCGGGAGACGCTGACCTTGGCTGTGCTGTGGTGTGATCGTCCGTTGTTCTAGCGGCGGTCGGTCGAGCGTCTCGGCTGCCATGTGGCGGCTGGTGACTGTCTGTCGGTGGGGGTTGGTGTGCCGCTGTCCGTCGGCGGGTGAGTCGCCGTTCGGCCGCAGAGGGACGCGGGCGGCGGTCCGTTGTGGGGACTGGCGGTGGCGGTCGGTCGGGAGCATCTGAGCCGGGCTGGTGCCTGCCTGCCGGTCGAGGGGTGGCGCGGGGTTGGTTGTCGTCCGATGAGTTGCTGGCCGGTCGCGGGAGACGCTGACCTTGGCCGTGCCGTGCCGTGCCGTGCTGTGGCGTGGCGTGGCGTGTGGACGTTCTGGTGGCGGTCGGCCGGGTGTCTCGGCTGCTGTGTAGCGGCTGGTGACTGTCTGTCGGTGGGGTTGGTGCGCCGTTGTCTGTCGTCGGATGAGTCGCCGTTTGGGCGCAGGGGGGCACGCGGGCCGGTGGTGGGTGGCGGTCCGTTGTGTGGGACTGGCGATGGTTGCCCAGCGCCCCCAGACCGCGCAGTACCCCCAGAAGACCGCGCAGCACCCCCAGACCGCCCAGTACCCCCAGGTCGCTGAGGGCGACGACGGCGGCGAGACGACGACGGTTACGGATGCGCTCGGGGGTTTATGCCGAAAACGCTAGGTCCGGCCTCGATGTCCCATCGATAGGACGAAGTCCACTTCCCAAGGTGGACCACCCGACACGTTCCACCTGATACCAGGCGAGCCACCCGCAGCACGAGCCCTCGGCTGACACGGCGAGGTCGAGGCGAGACGGAGTCCTGACCTGGGATAACTCTTGACCGTATAAGCCTGTTCTGGGCGACCGTAACTCCTGTACGCTTTCGGCACTTCTAGCGCTTTCTGAGTGCTTTAGCGCCTAGTGTCCTCTTCAGGAGTGCGTGTGGCGAAGTTCGTGCCGGCCGCGCGGGCCGTGATCGCAGCCTCGGTGCTGGCCGCCGGCGCCGCCGGGGCGCCCGCCGCGGTCGCCGGATCCGACCCCATTCCCCAGCCCGGGCCGATCTTCAACTCCCCGGTCAGCGGTACGGCGAAGCGGGATGCCATCTCCACCCGCGTCGCCGGCCTGATCGCCGGGACGCCCAAGGGCAGCCGGATCGCCATCGCGATGTACCACTTCTCCAGTATGGACACCGCCGCGCAACTCGTCGCCGCCGCCAAGCGGCACGTCAGCGTCCAGGTCGTGCTCGACCACGAGTCCACCGCGTACGCCGCCTTCAAACGCCTCAAGCGCGGGCTCGGCACCGACACCAAGAAGGCCTCCTGGGTGGTCGTGTGCGACGAGGACCGGGGCTGCATCGGGCCGGAGTTCAACCACAACAAGTTCTTCCTGTTCTCCACCACGGGCGGCGCGCAGGACATGGTCGTGCAGACCTCCGCGAACGCCACCGACGGGGCCCGTGACACGCAGTGGAACGACGCGCTCGTCCTGCGGGACCCGGCGGTCTACGCCGCCTACCTCTCCTACTTCGAGGACCTGGCCGCCCAGCACCACAAGCTCGACTACCACCGCACCGTGCAGGCCGGGCGGTATCGCCTGGACTTCTTCCCCTGGGCGAAGGGCGATCCGATCAGTCAGGCGCTCGACCAGGTCTCCTGCGCCGGCGGCACCCGGATCAGGCTCAGCCTCGGCCACTTCACCTGGGCACCCATCGCGCGGCGGCTGTGGAAGCTGGACGACGCGGGCTGCCAGGTGCAGGTCGTGTTCGACATCATCGGCCCGAAGACCCTCGGCGCCCTCACCAAGAAGGGCGGGCGGCACGGCAACCCCGAGACCCGGTACCTGACCGAGGGCGGCCGTACGACGTACGCGCACTCGAAGTACCTGCTGATCGACGGCCAGTACCAGGGCCGGCCGCAGAAGGTCGTCTTCACCGGCAGCAACAACTACACGACCGTCGGCTTCCACGGTCACGACGAGGCGATGATCACCGTCGCCGACCCGCAGCTGGAGCAGGAGTACGCCGGGAACTTCGACGCGGTGTTCAAGCACGGCCGTACGGCCAAGAGCGCGAGCGCCGTCCCCGAGGCCGTGCTGGAACCGCCGGACCCCGAGGACGCCGACCACAGCCGCGAATGACCGTAGGCCTGCCCCTACGGCATGGCGGGCCCCAGGACGAGGTCCATCCCCGGGCCGTACAGCTCCGCCGGGACGCGGTCCGGGTCGAGCAGGTGCTGGAGCGCCAGCCCGAACTCGATCGCCATCGCCAGCGACGCGCGGTCCTCCGCCGACAGGTCGTCGCCGCCCGTCCGCAGCCCGGCGGCGAGCCCCTCGCGGTGGCTCTGGTACCAGTCGGCGATGCGCCAGCCGGCCGAGAAGTCGCGCATGCCGAAGAGCCACAGCTCCATCAGCAGCAGCGCCTTCATCCGCGTCTCCTCCGCGGACAGCCGGTTGGCGTAGTGGCGGCCGGCGTCGGCGCAGCGGTCGGCGCGTGGGCGGTCCTGGTCGCGCAGCGCCGAGGAGGTGCGCCGTCCGAACTCGACCTGGGTGTACCGGTCGAGCAGCGCCAGGATGAGGTCGGTCTTGCCCGCGAAGTTGGAGTACACCGCCCCCTTGGTCATGCCGGCCGACGCCGCGATCTCATCCAGCGACGCTCCCCGGATGCCGTGTTTGGCCCACAGCCGCTCCGCCGCGTCGAGCAGCGCCTCCCGTGTCTGGGCGCGCTTCTCCTGACGAGACGTCCGCCTCATTTGCTCTGGGACGGCGCGTTCCTGCGGGTCGGAGATCATCCTTGCCCTTCCGTAGACTGCCGGTCACCCCTCCAACATTGGGATACAAGGTTTTCTCAAGACGCACCAGTAGAAACGAAAGTTGAGTACGGCTAGGCGGGGCTTCAGTCGGCCGAAACGACCTTTGAGGCTTGTCCGACATCCCAAAACGGACGTCTTGGTTACCGAGCGGTAGCCAGTCGCCGAACGAAGTTCTAGGCTTCCTCCATGAGCGCAACCGCTGAGTCCCCTGCCGAAGCATCGGACGCGGGGCCCGGCGAGCCCCCCGCGGTGACGATCGAGGTCACCGCCCCGCCCGTACCGGACGGCCTCGAACGGCTGGCCGCCCGCGTCGTCTCCGGCGGGCGGACCACCACCGTACGGACGCCGTTCACCGGGGAGCCGCTCGCCGAGCTGCCGATCTCCGGCCCCGACGACGTCGCGACCGCATACGAGCGTGCCCGCGCCGCGCAGCGTGAGTGGGCGCGCCGGTCGCCGGCCGAGCGCGCCGCGCCGTTCATCCGCTTCCACGACGCGGTCCTGGACCGTCGCGAGGAGATCCTCGACATCCTGCAACTGGAGACCGGCAAGGCACGCCGCCACGCGTTCGAGGAGGTCATGGACGCGGCCGGCTGCACGCTCTACCACGCCCGGCACGCGCCCGGACTGCTCCGGCCGCACCACCGCCAGGGACTGCTGCCGCTCGCGACCCGGACGATCGAGATCCGCCACCCCAAGGGCGTCGTCGGACTGATCTCGCCGTGGAACTACCCGCTCGCGCTCAGCGTGCCCGATGCCGTGCCGGCGCTGCTCGCGGGCAACGCCATCGTCCACAAGCCGGACACCCAGACCGCGCTGACCGCGCTGTGGGCGATCGACCTGCTGGTCGAGTGCGGGATGCCGCCCGAGATCTGGCAGGTCGTGGTCGGTGACCCGGCCGAGATCGGCGAGTCGCTGGTCGGCGCGGCCGACTATGTCGCGTTCACCGGCTCGACCCGGGGCGGCCGGGCCATCGCCGAGCAGGCCGCCAAGAGGCTGATCGGCTACTCCCTCGAACTCGGCGGCAAGAACCCGATGATCGTGCTGGACGACGCCGACCTCGAGACCGCCGCCCAGGGCGCGGTCCGCGCGTGCTTCGCCAACGCCGGCCAGCTCTGCATCTCGATCGAGCGCCTCTACGTGCACGAGAAGATCTTCGACCGGTTCGCCGAGCGCTTCGCCCACCGCGTGCGCAACATGCGGCTCGGCGCCGGCTACGACGCCGACATGGGCTCGCTCACCTCCCAGCGGCAGCTCGACACCGTCATCCGGCACGTCGAGGAGGCGGTCGAGAAGGGCGCCAAGGTCCTCGCGGGCGGCCGGCCCCGCCCCGAGGCCGGGCCGTACTTCTTCGAACCGACCGTGCTCACGGGCGTCGAGAAGGACATGGAGCTGTGCCGCTCCGAGACGTTCGGGCCGGTCGTGTCGCTGTACCCCTTCGGCGACGACGATGAGGCCGTCGAGCTCGCCAACGACTCCGCCTACGGGCTGAACGCCAGCATCTGGAGCGGCGACGTGGGGCGCGCACGCCGCCTCGCCGTACGGGTCAAGGCCGGGACGGTCAACATCAACGAGGGATACGCCTCGGCGTACGCCTCCTACGACGCGCCGATGGGCGGTATGAAGGACTCCGGAGTGGGCCGGCGGCACGGCGCGGAGGGCCTGCTGAAGTACACCGAGGCCCAGACGGTCGCCAGCCAGCACTGGCTCGGTTTCGAACCGGTCATGGGCATGCCGTACGAGAAGTACGCGGCGCTGCTCAGCCGTGGCCTGAAGACGATGAAACGCCTGCGCCTCAGGTAGGAGCCCGTATGGATTACGACGTGATCGTGGTCGGCTCGGGGTTCGGCGGCAGCGTCGCGGCGCTGCGGCTCACCGAGAAGGGGTACCGCGTCGCCGTGGTCGAGGCCGGCCGGCGGTTCGACGAGCCGGACGGCGAGCCGGGGAGACGCCACCACGCCCTGCCCAGAACCTCCTGGCGCACCCGCAGGTACCTGTGGGCGCCCGGCCTCGGCATGACCGGCATCCAGCGCATCCACCTGCTGCGCGGTGAGAAGGGCTCGCGGGTCCTCGTCCTCGCCGGGGCGGGCGTCGGCGGCGGGTCCCTCGTGTACGCCAACACCCTGTACGAGCCGCCGGAGCCGTTCTTCGCCGACCCGCAGTGGCGGCACATCACCGACTGGCGGGCCGAGCTGGCGCCCTTCTACGACCAGGCCCGCCGCATGCTCGGCGTCCGGACGAACCCGACGATGACGCCCGCGGACAAGGCGGTCCAGCGGATCGCCGAGCGGATGGGGCGCGGAGAGACGTTCCACCGCACTCCGGTGGGCGTGCTGTTCGGCGACAAGGCCGGTGAGCGGGTCGAGGACCCCTACTTCGGCGGCGCCGGGCCCCGCCGTACGACGTGCACCGAGTGCGGGTCGTGCATGACCGGCTGCCGGGTGGGCGCCAAGAACATGCTCACCGAGAACTACCTCTACCTGGCCGAGCACGCGGGCGCCGAGGTCCTGCCGATGACCACGGTGACCGCCGTACGGCCGCGGGCGGAGGGCGGCTACACGGTCGAGGTGACGCGCACGGGCCGGCGGGCGCGGAGGCTGCGGCGCACGCTCACCGCCGAGCACGTCGTGCTGGCCGCCGGGACGTACGGCACGCAGCGCCTGCTGCACCGGATGAAGACGATCGGCGCGCTACCCCACCTGTCCGACCGGCTCGGCGTCCGCACCCGGACCAACTCCGAGGCGATCCTGGGCGTGGAGCGGCTCGGCCGCAAGGGCGACGACCACTCGCGGGGTGTCGCGATCACCTCCTCGTTCCACCCGGACGAGCACACTCACATCGAGCCGACCCGCTACGGACCCGGTTCGAACGCCATGGGCGCTCTCCGGTCGCTGCTGATCGACGGCGGCGGCCGTACGCCCCGCTGGGCGAGGTTCCTCGGTCAGGCGGCGACCCACCCACACCAGCTCGTCCGCCTGCCGAACCTGCGCGACTGGTCGCGCCGGACGATCATCGCCCTGATCATGCAGGTGCGGGACAACTCGATCACCGTCGTGCCGTCGCCGTCCGGCCGCGGCATGCGGGCCCGGCGCGGCCACGGCGAGCCGAGCCCGACGTGGATCCCGGTGGCCCACCGCGCCGTGCGGATGCTGGCCGAGGAGATGGGCGGCATGCCCGGCGGCACATGGCTGGACCTGTTCAACATCCCGACGACCGCGCACTTCATCGGCGGCTGCACGATCGGCGCCTCGCCGGAGGACGGCGTGATCGATCCCTACCACCGGGTGTACGGCCACCCCGGCCTGCACATCGTGGACGGCTCGGCCGTGTCGGCCAACCTCGGCGTCAACCCCTCGCTGACCATCACCGCCCAGGCCGAGCGCGCCATGGCGTTCTGGCCGAACCAGGGCGAGGAGGACACGCGCCCGGAACTCGGCGCCGCGTACGAACGGGTGACCCCGGTCACCCCGAAGGCCGCCGTGGTGCCCGCCGACGCCCCGGCGGCGCTGCGCCTGCCCATCTCACCCGCCTGACCAGAGGCCACGGGAAGCACGACCTCGACATCGTGACGGCCCGGTCATCGCCTCGGGCGGGTGCCGGACAGCGTGCGGGCGGCCAGTGTGGCGCACAGGATCGCCAGCGGGATCTCCAGGCCCGCGGCCATCGCGATCGCCGTCGCCTGGTCGGCGCCCGGCGCCGCGGTGGTCACGTCGAACCACGCGTCGACGGCCAGCAGGGTCGCGGTGACCGTCGCCGCCAGGCAGCGGCGGGGGTCGCGCCGGTTGAGCAGCAATCCCGTCGTGATCAGGCCGATCGCCTCCAGCCCGTCCAGTCCCACCCACGCGGTCGACCAGTGCGCGGCGGTCGTACTGGCGGGGAGCCCGGCGGCCAGCACGAACAGCCACGGGATCAGCGCGAGTCCGGAACCGATCAGGCCGAGCCCCACCCAGCGCGCCCTGCCGCGTCGCCGCACGGGCGTCGGAGGGTCACCGGCCGTCTCGGAGGGCGCGGATGCGGGCCTGACGCAGGTGATCATTGGTTCGTTCTCCTTCTGAACCCGGCTGTTCGGGAACGATCACCAGCGTGCCGGTCGGGGACATCACCGTCAGTCACGGCGCTATCCGACTTGGAGGTGGTGCTACCTTCACCGTCGAAACTGCAACAAACGAGATTGCAGCCGACGAAGTGCGAAAATTAGGGTCCTGGCATGGCGATCACGATCCCGGCGCGGCGCGCGTTCCGCTGGGGCAACATCCACGCTCCGTGGTCACCCTGGGCATGGCGGAACACGACGTTCGTGACGGCCGGGGTGCCCGTCCACCTCGTCGCGTTGCTGATCTTCTCGGTGCCGTGGGTACTCGCGGTATCGACGACCGGGGTCCTGCTCGCGCTCGTGGCCTCGGCCGGGCTGCCGCTGGCCGCACTCCGACTGCTGACCGCCGTCCAGCGACACCGGTTCTGGGCCCTTCTCGGCCTGGACGTGCCAGCCGTTCCCCGTGAACGCTCCGGCCGCCGGGCCGTCGCGGCGATGCTCCGGTCGCCCGCCACCTGGCGACAGCTCGCCTACCACCTCCTCGCGGGGCCCGCCCTCGCCGCCGGCGGGCTGCTGGTCGTCGGCGTGTGGGCGGCCGGATTCACGCTGGCGCTGCTGAACACCTACTCGTGGGCGCTGCCTCCGTCCAGCCCGATCGCGCTGACCGGGCACGCGGCGGTCGCCGGCCTCCTCAACGCGGCCGGTGTCGCCCTGCTCCTGGCCGCGCCGGGACTGGCC
>NZ_JBHLZP010000384.1:0-12180 GCF_042429965.1 Actinoallomurus acaciae | reverse complement strand
ACCGCAGGGCCCTCCCACCGCAGGGCCCTCCCACCGCAGGGCCCTCCCACCGCAAGGCCCTCCCACCGCAAGGCCCACCCACCGCAAGGCCCACCCACCCGGGGGTCCATCCCACTCTCATTGTCCAGCGTGTGGGTCCATTGGCGACAGGGCGATGTCGCGGCTGTGGATAACTTTCCGCTGCGCTTCGTGCGCTGCCCGGCGTGCGGGGCTACAGGCCGAGGTCGTCCAGTTCCTTGAGCAGGTCCGCCCGCGAGCCGGGTGTCGTCTGGCCCGTGCCGGGCGGGAGCGGCCGGGTGTCGCCGTCCGTGGTGGCGCGCGGGCGGCGTTCGCGGAGGATCCAGCCGCCGGCGATGCCCGCGATGAAGCCGAACAGGTGGCCCTGCCAGCTGATGCCGCGGTGCGGCAGCAGTACGGCGAACTGGTACGCGAAGCACAGTGCCATGACGAGCCCGACGGCGATGTCGATCCGGTGCCGGTCGAAGAACCCGCGCACGATCACGTACCCGAAGTAGCCGAACACCACGCCGCTCGCGCCGGCCGTCACGGTGCCCGGCCCGGACGTCAGCCAGGCGCCCATGCCGCTGACCAGCACGATCAGTGCCGTAAGGCTCAGGAACCTCTTCACGCCGCGGAAGGCCGCCAGGAAGCCGAAGATGAACAGGGGCCCGGAGTTGCCCTCGATGTGCGCCCAGCTCAGGTGCAGGAACGGCGCCGTCAGCACGCCCGTGAGGCCGCCGACGTCCCGGGTGCGGATGCCGTAGTGCAGGCTGAGCCCGTAGCCGTCCGCCCAGTTGATCGCCTGGACGACCCAGATGACCGCGAGTACCCCGACCATCACCCAGAACGCCTTGAGCGCCTCGGCCAGCACCGCCTCGGCGTCACCCGGCCGTCCGTCCCCGCTGCCCATGTTCACCGCGCCTCTCCGGCCGAAGCATCTCCTCCCCGAAAGATAGCCTCGCCCGGGGACGGTCGCGCGCGCGTTGAGGGAGATGACCGGCATACGTGTCAGACGGGGCGTTCCGGTCAGACGGTGGCGTTCCGGTGTTCGGGGAGGACGGCGCGGCGGACGGCCCCGGCCGCCCAGTCGCCCGCGCTCCTCTCGCGGATACGCGTGCCGAGGACCCGCCAGTCGCCCGAGGTGGCCAGCAGGACCTTCGCCAGGCCCGCCGCGGCGGCGAGGGCGCCCAGCGCGAGGGTCCGGCGGTCGGGCGTCACGCTCGCGGTCGCGGCGTCCACCACCCGCTGGTGGGCCTCCCAGAGCGAGACGATGTCGCGCACCGGGTACCAGGTCTCCGCGAACAGGCCGTAGTTCCGGTGGTGGTCGATCTCGACCTGGCCGGCGTCGACCATCCGCGTGAGCAGGCGCTCGGTCAGGCCCGTGCCGCGCAGCCGGGTCACCCACACGAGAGGGGTACGGGGCTCGGCCGCGATCGCGTCGAGCAACTCGTCGAGGACGGAGTCGCCGGTCGGCGGTCCGCCGACCGCCACGAGGACGGATCCACCGCCCTCGTCCACCGTGACGCGGCCGGTCAGGGCGAGTTCGGACAGCAACCCGCCGACCACGCCGCAGTCCATCGCGGTGGGATCGATGCGGCACTTGCCGCGGATGTCGTGAGCAAGGAGCAGCAGTTCGTCTGCCAGCGTCTCGGGCACGTTCGGAACGCTAAACGCCCCGGCTGTCGGCTCGGTAAACAGAGGGCAAAGTGTTTCAGGCGGGGTCGGGGGACGCGCTATGGCCACGTCGTACCCGGACCGACATCACCGCCGCGACCAGGCAGAGCGCGCCCGCGCCGTACCACGCCGCGGCGTAGTCGCCGAGCCGGTCCCGTACGACACCGGCGGCCTCGGCCGCGATCGCCGCGCCGACCTGGTGTGAGGCGAACACCCAGCCGAACACGATCGGCCCGGACATGCCGAAGTTCTCCCGGCACAGGGTGACCGTCGGCGGCACGGTCGCCACCCAGTCGAGGCCGTAGAAGATGATGAAGACCAGCATGCTCGGGTGAGCCGTCCGGGCGAACAGGCTCGGCAGCACGAGCAGCGAGCAGCCGCGCAGTGCGTAGTAGACGCCGAGCAGCACCCGCGAGTCGACGCGGTCGGTGAGCCACCCGGAGAAGATCGTTCCGGCGACGTCGAAGACACCGACGAGGGCCAGCAGGCTCGCGGCCGTGGTCTCCGGCATGCCGTGGTCGTGCGCCGCGGGGATGAAGTGGGTGCCGACGAGGCCGTTGGTGGAGGCGCCGCAGATCGCGAAGCTTCCGGCGAGCAGCCAGAACACCGGTCTGCGCGCGGCCGTGTCCAGCGTGCCGAGCGCGCGGCGGGCCGCACCGGTCGACCGCACCTTCGGTATCTGCTCCGTCGCGCCGTACGGGAGCAGGCCGACGTCGGCGGGGTGGTCGCGCAGGAACAAGACGACGAGGGGCACGACGGCCAGGGCGGCGACGCACACCGTCACGGAGGCGGACCGCCAGCCGTACGCGTGGGTCAGGTGGGCCAGGACCGGCAGGAACACGAGCTGGCCGGCCGCGCCCGCCGCGGTGAGCACGCCGGTGACGATGCCGCGGCGGGCGACGAACCAGCGGCTCGTCACCGTCGCCACGAAGACCATCGCCATCGACCCGGTGCCCAGGCCGATCAGCACGCCCCAGCAGGCGATGAGCTCCCACGGCGCGGTCATGAAGACGGTCAGCCCGCTGCCGACCGCCACGAGCAGGAGTGCGACGGAGACGACCCTGCGCATGCCGAACCGGTCCATCAGGGCGGCGGCGAACGGCGAGGTCAGGCCGTACAGGACCAGGTTGACGGAGACGGCGGCGGAGATCGTGCCGCGCGGCCAGCCGAAGTCCTGGCTCAGCGGGTCGATGAGCACACCGGGGGTGGCGCGGAATCCGGCGGCGCCCACCAGGGCCACGAGTGCGACCGCCGCCACGATCCAGGCGCGGTGCGGACGCGAGCGAGTCTTGGGCGGTGTGTCGGGGATTGTCGCAGTCACACGGAGATCCTGCTGGAAGCGGAGTTCGTCGGGCGAGTGGCCCGAGAGCCATCATCGGAAATAATCGGGCCATGTCCCCTCATGAGATCGTCGTCCTCGTGCTGAACGACGTCGTCGCGTTCGACCTCGGCGTGCCGACGCAGATCTTCGGCGCGGCGCGAGACGGCGATGACCGGCGGCTCTACCGCGTGCGCGTCTGCACCCCGGACGGCGCGCCGGTCCGTACGTCGGGCGGCTTCCTGGTCCAGCCCGAAGAGGGGCCCGAGGCGCTGGCCGAGGCCGACACGGTGATCGTGGCCGGCGTCCACGGGGGCGCCCCGATGACGGAGGGCCGGCTGGAGCCGGTCGTGGCCAGGGCGCTGGCCCGGCGGCGCCCGGACGCTCGGTTGATGTCGATCTGCACGGGCGCGTTCGTGCTCGCGGCGGCGGGGATCCTCGACGGCCGCCCGGCCGCCACGCACTGGCGGCACGCCGACCGGTTCCGTGCGCTCTATCCGAAGGTGCACCTGGACGCCGACGTGCTGTTCGTCGACGACGGCGACGTACTGACCTCGGCGGGCGTCGGCGCGGGCATCGACCTGTGCCTGCACGTGGTCCGCCGCGACCACGGCAGCGAGGTGGCCAACCGCGCCGCGCGGCGTTCGGTGGTGCCGCCGTGGCGTGACGGCGGGCAGTCCCAGTTCATCGAACGGCCACTGCCCGACCCGACCGGCACGTCGACCGCCGCCACCCGCACCTGGGCACTGGCCCACCTGGACGAACCCCTGAGCCTGGCCCGGCTGGCCCGGCAGGCGGGCATGAGCGTACGGACGTTCACCCGCCGGTTCCGCGAGGAGACGGGGGCCAGCCCGGCGCAGTGGCTGCTGGGCCGGCGGGTGGAGGAGGCGCGACGGCTGCTGGAGACGACGGACCTGCCGATCGACCGTGTCGCCGCCCGCGCCGGTTTCGGCACGGCGACGTCGATGCGCCAGCACCTGCACGCGGCCGTGGGCGTCTCCCCGACCGCCTACCGCCGCACGTTCAGCGGCGACGCGGCAGAGATCTAGGGCCTGTCTCGAAGTGGTTGGGTCGTGGGTTTTCCACAGCGGTGCGTGTGGTCTTTCCTTGGCGTGTGGGGTGGCTTGACAATGGAAGTGGGGTCGGCGCCCCCTGGGAGGGCGGGCCGGGCCGGTCGTGTTCATAACGCTGGATCGGCTCGGTGGTGGAGTGATCGATGTGGCTCAGCCGGTTGAGAGGGCGCCGGGTGAGGACGGCGTGCATGGTCGAGGCCGGCACGCCCGGCCGGCCGGCGATCTGGATCGGCCCCAGCCGCTGTTTCCAGCGCAGATGCACGATCTTGCGCACACCGGGTGCGGCGTCCGTGATGGGCTGTGACGCGGCCGAGACGGACGATCGACCATCCCCGCGGCACCGTGCCGGCGGTAACGGGTGGCCCAGCGGTCGGCGTTCGGCGTTCGGCGTTCGGCGTTCGGCCAGGACACCTCATACCGCTCGGCCGCCCGGGCGATCGGCCGGCCGTCATCGACGATCAGACGCGCGAGGCGAAGACGCCCGCGAGGAGTCAGGGCAGCGTCAGCGTGGGACACGAAGGCCTCCTGGTGGACGGAGCGGTTCCTCGGCAGTTCCACTCCACAACCGCAGGCCTTCACCCGCCACCCAGATCCACACCGTGTCCTCACACAAACCCAACCAACCCGCCTGGGCAATACACCTAGGCCGCGCGGATGAGCGGATAACCGGTTGGCGGGGCGGAGGCCGGTCCGTTACAACGGACGCCATGCTCCGCAAATACCCGCGAACCCCTCATATCGAGGGTTCTCGGCTGCAGCCCGGCGACTTCGATCTGGCCGCCGTGCCGTTCGCGGAGATCGCGGGCCGGTACCTGGTCGTGGAGGAGAAGCTGGACGGGGCGAACGCCGCGATCAGCTTCTCGGCCGACGGAGGGCTGCGGCTGCAGAGCCGCGGCCACTACCTGACCGGCGGTCCGCGGGAGCGCCAGTTCGGTCCGCTGAAGGCGTGGGCGGCGACGATCCGGCACCTGCTCTGGCCGCGGCTCGGCGACCGCTACGTCATGTACGGCGAATGGCTGTACGCCAAGCACACCGTCTTCTACGACGCGCTCCCCCACTATTTCTGCGAGTTCGACGTCCTGGACCGGCGGACGGAGGTGTTCCTGTCGACGGAGCGCCGCCGCGCGTTGCTGGCCGGCACCCCGGTGGTGTCGGTGCCGGTCCTGCGCGCCGGGCCGATCGACCGGCTGGAGACGCTGACGTCGCTGGTCGGCCCGTCGACGTGCCGGACGCCGGGCTGGCGGGACGCCCTGGCCGAGGCCGCCGCGGAGGGCGGCGCCGACCCCGGTCAGGCGCTGGCCGAGACCGACCTGTCGGAGGACATGGAGGGCCTCTACATCAAGGTCGAGGAGGACGGCGAGGCCGTCGGCCGCTACAAGTGGGTACGCCCGGGCTTCCTCACGGCGGTGCTCGACTCCGGCAGCCACTGGCTGGACCGGCCGATCGTCGCGAACCGCCTGACCGACCCGGAGGCGCTCTATGCGACCGTTCGATGAGCTGTGCCCCGCACCGCCGCGGTGGACCGTGCCGTGGGCCGGGATCGAGACCGCGTTCGCGTGGGTCCGGCGCATGTCCGGGGTTCCGCAGGACGAGGAACATCACGCCGAGGGTGACGTCGCCGCCCACACCCGGATGGCCTGCGAGGCGCTCGCCGCGCTGCCGGAATGGCGGGCGCGTCCGGCCGCCGAGCGGGTACGGCTGTTCGCGGCCGTGCTCCTGCACGACGTGGCCAAGCCGGACTGCACGAGCGAGGACGACGACGGGCGGATCACCGCCCGCGGCCACTCCCGGCGCGGCGACCTGATCGCCCGGCGGGTGCTGTGGGAGCTGGGCGCCCCGGTGTCGTGGCGGGAACACGTGGCCGCGCTCGTCCGGCATCACCAGGTCCCGTTCTGGGCGCTGGAGCGACCCGACCTGGAGCGCATCGCGTTCCGGTCGAGCCTCGTGACGCGCAACGACGATCTCGCGATCCTGGCGACGGCCGACATACTCGGCCGGATCTGCGGGGACGCCCCCGAGGTGCTGGAGAACATCGCCCTGTTCCGTGAGTACTGCGCCGACCAGGGCTGCCTGGACCGGCCGCGCCGGTTCCCGTCCGAGCACGCGCGCTTCTGGTACTTCCGCACGCCCGGCCGGGACCCGGGCTACGCGGCGCATGATGACACCCGGCTGACCGTGACCGTCCTGTCGGGCCTGCCGGGCGCCGGCAAGGACCACTGGGTCGAGGAGCACGGCGCGGGGAGGCCCGTGGTCAGCCTCGACGCGCTGCGCGCCGAACTCCGGGTCGACCCGGCCGGCGACCAGCGGCGGGTGGTGGACGCGGCGTACCGGCTGGCGCGGGAGCATCTGAGGGCGGGCCGGTCGTTCGTGTGGAACGCCACCAACGTGTCCCGGCAGCTCCGCGACCGGTGCGTCGGCCTGGCGGCCGGCTACCGGGCCCGGGTCGAACTGGTCGCGCTGGAGGCCCCGCCGCGGGTGCTGCGGGAGCGCAACCGGGCGCGCGACAACCCGGTGCCCGAACCGGTGGTCGACCGCCTGATCGGCCGTTGGGAGGCCCCGGACCCGACCGAGGCCCACAGCGTCCGCTGGGTCGTCACCGGCTGAGAGACCGCCCGGAACCCCGGCCGCGCCTCAGGTGAGGCAGGCCGGGCCGAGGAGCTGCTTCAGGTCGCCCATCAGCGCGGGCGAGGCGGTGACCCGGAGCCTGTCGTCGAGCCGGACCACCGTGGTCCGCGGGCCGTTCTGCAGCTGGAGGTGGACCTCGGTCTGGCCCGGGTGGGTGCCCAGGACCTCCTTCAGCCGCTGGACGACCGGCGGGGTGACGCGGGCGACCGGCAGGGACACCGTCAGGGGACGGCCCGTGTCGCTGACGGTCAGGTCCGGCTGGGTGACCTCCATCGCGATCAGCTTCGCGGTGTCCTCGCGCTTGTCCAGGCGCGCCTTGACGACGAGGATCGCGTCTTCGGCCAGCAGCGTCGAGCACAGCTGGTACGCCGACGGGAAGATCATCAGCTCGATCGCGCCCTCGAGGTCCTCCAGGACGGTCAGCGCCCAGGAGTCGCCCTTCTTGGTGACCTTGCGCTGCAGGCCGGTGACGAGACCGCCGACCGTGACGATCTGGCCGTCGGGGCGCTCGTCCGCGGTGAGGGCGGCGATGGAGCAGTCGACGTTGGCCGACAGGATGTGCTCGATGCCGAGGAGCGGGTGGTCGGAGACGTACAGGCCGAGCATCTCGCGCTCGAAGGCCAGCAGCGTCGTCTTGTCCCACTCCCCCGCCGGGATGGCCACGTCGAAGGTCGTGTCGACCACGTCGTCGGCCCCGCCGAACAGGGAGTCCTGGCCGATCGCCTCGTTGCGCTTGATGTCGATGATCGCGTCGATGGCGGCCTCGTGCACCAGCACCAGGCCCTTGCGCTCGTGGCCGAGGTCGTCGAAGGCGCCGGCCTTGACGAGCGACTCGACGACGCGCTTGTTGCACACCTGCGGCGGCACCTTGCGCAAGAAGTCCTGGAAGTCGGTGAAGCGGCTCTTCTCCTTGCGGGAGGCGATGATCGCGTCGACGACGTTGCCGCCGACGTTGCGGATCGCGGTCAGGCCGAACAGGATCTCGGTGTCGCCCTTCGGGGTGAAGTCGGCGTCGGACTCGTTGACGTCGGGCGGGAGCACCTTGATGCCCATGCGGCGGCACTCGTTGAGGTAGAGCGCGCTCTTGTCCTTGTCGTCCTTGACCGAGGTGAGCAGCGCCGCCATGTACTCGGCCGCGTAGTTGGCCTTGAGGTAGGCGGTCCAGTACGAGACCAGGCCGTAGCCGGCGGTGTGCGCCTTGTTGAAGGCGTAGTCGGAGAAGGGCAGCAGGATGTCCCACAGCGCCTTGATCGCCTCGGCCGAGAAGCCGTTGTCCTTCATGCCGGACTCGAAGGTGGCGTACTGCTTGTCCAGCTCCGCCTTCTTCTTCTTGCCCATCGCGCGGCGCAGCAGGTCGGCCTGGCCGAGCGTGTAGCCCGCGACCTTCTGCGCGATCGCCATGACCTGCTCCTGATAGACGATCAGGCCGTAGGTCGTGTCGAGGATCTCCTTGAGCGGCTCTTCCAGCTCCTTGTGGATCGGCGTGATCGGCTGCTGGCCGTTCTTGCGCAGCGCGTAGTTGGTGTGGGAGTTGGCGCCCATCGGGCCGGGGCGGTAGAGCGCGAGGGCGGCGGAGATGTCCTCGAAGTTGTCGGGGCGCATCAGCCGCAGCAGCGAGCGCATGCCGCCACCGTCGAGCTGGAAGATGCCCAGGGTGTCACCGCGGGCCAGCAGCTCGTAGGCCTTCTTGTTGTCGAGCGGCAGCTCGAGCAGGTCGATGTCCTCGCCCTTGTTGAGCTTGATGGCCCTGAGGCAGTCCTGCATGATCGTCAGGTTGCGCAGGCCCAGGAAGTCCATCTTCAGCAGGCCGAGCGTCTCGCAGGTCGGGTAGTCGAACTGCGTGATGATCACACCGTCGCTGTCGCGGCGCATGATCGGGATGTGGTCGGTCAGCGGCTCGGCCGACATGATCACGCCGGCGGCGTGCACGCCGGTCTGGCGGATCAGGCCCTCCAGGCCCTGCGCCAGATCCATGATCTGTTTGACGTCGGTCTCTTCTTCGTACAGCTTCCGCAGCTCGCCGGCCTCGCCGTAGCGCGGGTGCTTGTCGTCGAAGATCCCCGACAGCGGGATGTCCTTGCCCATGACGGCGGGCGGGAACGCCTTGGAGATGCGGTCGCCGAGCGCGTACGGGAAGCCGAGCACGCGGCCGGCGTCCTTGATCGCGGCCTTCGCCTTGATGGTGCCGAAGGTGGCGATCATCGAGACCTTGTCGGCGCCCCACTTCTCGGTGACGTAGCGGATCGCGTCGGCGCGCCCACGTTCGTCGAAGTCCACGTCGATGTCGGGCATGGAGACGCGGTCGGGGTTGAGGAACCGCTCGAAGATCAGCCCGTGCGGCAGCGGGTCGAGGTCGGTGATGCCCATGGCGTACGCGACCAGGGAGCCCGCCGCGGAGCCACGGCCCGGCCCGACCGCGATGCCGTTGTTCTTGGACCACATGATGAAGTCGGCGACGACGAGGAAGTAGGAGGGGAACCCCATCTGGCAGATGACGTCCATCTCGTACTCGACCTGCTTGCGGTGCTCCTCGTCCACCCCGCCGGGGAAGCGCCGGTCCATGCCCTGCCAGACCTCTTTGCGGAACCACGACTCCTCGGTCTCGCCCTCCGGGACCGGGAAGCGGGGCATGAGGTTGTGGTATTCGAACATCCCCGAGGGGTCGACCTTCTCGGCGACCAGCAGCGTGTTGCGGCAGCCCTCGACCCAGATGTCGGAGGTGTCGACCGCCCGCATCTCGTCGGCGGACTTGAGGTAGTAGCCCGAACCGCTGAACTTGAAGCGGCCCGGGTCGGCCAGCTGCTTGCCGGTCTGGATGCACAGGAGCGCGTCGTGCGCGGACGACTCGGCCTCGCGGGTGTAGTGGGAGTCGTTGGTGACGAC
Source organism: Actinoallomurus acaciae (assembly GCF_042429965.1). Lineage (NCBI taxonomy): Bacteria > Bacillati > Actinomycetota > Actinomycetes > Streptosporangiales > Thermomonosporaceae > Actinoallomurus > Actinoallomurus acaciae. The sequence continues at coordinate 2,607 of NZ_JBHLZP010000384.1, read as the reverse complement.
GGGCGGGATGGCGAGCCTCTTGCTGATCTCGATGAGACCGTCACGGACCTGCTTCTCGATGTCCAGACCGTGGTCCATGACCTCGAGGAAGTAGTTGTCCTTGCCGAAGACCTCTTGGTATTTGGCCGCGGCCTGGAGCGCCTCGTCGAACTGGCCGAGCCGCAGCCGGGTCTGCACCTCGCCCGACGGGCAGCCGGTGGTGGCCATCAGGCCCGCCGAGTGCTCCTGGAGCAGCTCGAAGTCCATGCGCGCCCACTTACGCACGAAGCCCTCGGTGTAGGCGCGGCTGGTGAGCTTGAACAGGTTGTGCAGGCCCTCTTTGTCGCGCGCCCAGATGGTCTTGTGGGTGTAGTGACCGCCACCGGAGACGTCGTCGCTCTTCTGGCTGGGCTCGCCCCAGCGGACGGGCTGCTTGACGAAGCGGGAGGCGGGCGCGACGTAGGCCTCGATGCCGATGATCGGCGTGACATCGGCGGCGGTCGCCTGCTTGTAGAAGTCGTACGCGCCGTGGGTGTTGCCGTGGTCGGTCATCGCCACCGCGGGCATGCCCTGCTCGCCGACCTCGGCGAACATCTCTTTCAGACGGGCCGCCCCGTCCAGCATCGAGTACTCGGTGTGCACGTGTAGATGCACGAACGAGTCACTCATGCGCGGCGCCTCCTCGGGGCATGCGACAACAACGCGTGCCGGGGGACACGCGCCGTCGTCGTGGTTTTGTCGTCTCTTCGACCACCGGTCACACGGCGGTCCCATGAGACTAACGGGTCCCACCGACGAGTTCGGGACCCGACACTCAAGATGTCCGAAACGCCACGTTCATCGGCGTGATCGTCTCCGTGACGGCCCGCGCACACTCCGACGTCTTGTATGGTCAGGCGCAGATTCGGGCATCAAGCCAGTCCCTGTGGACGGTGAATTTCGGAGGCGGGACGTGTCGAGGACGATGGATCCCCCGGGCACGCTCGCCGGCGGCCCGGGACATGAGGGCGACGAGGACTACGCCAAGTCGCTGAGCAACCGTCAGGTCCGCATGATCGCGATCGGCGGGGCCATCGGCGTCGGGCTGTTCCTCGGCGCGGGCGGCAAGCTCGCCGCGGCCGGGCCCGGCCTGATCCTGTCGTACGCCATCTGCGGTGTCGCCGCCTTCTTCGTCATGCGAGCGCTCGGCGAGCTCGTGCTGCACCGCCCCACCGCGGGCAGCTTCGTCTCGTACGCCCGGGAGTTCATCGGCCCCTGGGCGGGTTTCGCCAGCGGCTGGCTCTACTGGCTCAACTGGGCCATGACCGGCGTCGCGGAGACGACCGCCGTGGGGATCTACGTCCACCGGTGGCTGCCCGGCGTGCCGCAGTGGCTGGTCGCGCTGGCCGCCCTGGTGATCCTGCTCACGGTGAACCTGCTGTCCGTACGGATCTTCGGGGAGCTGGAGTTCTGGTTCTCCGTCATCAAGGTGCTGGCGATCGTCACCTTCCTGGTCGTCGGGCTCGGTCTCGTGCTGACCGCCGCCGGCGTCGGGCACGAGCACGCGGGCCCGGCGAACCTCACCACGCACGGCGGGTTCCTGCCGCGCGGGCTGCCCGTCGTCCTGATGAGCCTGCAGGCCGTCGTCTACGCCTACTCCGGCATCGAGATGGTCGGCATCGCGGCCGGTGAGACGCAGCACCCGCGCCGGGTCATGCCCCGGGCGATCAACGGGGTGATCTGGCGGATCGGCATCTTCTACGTCGGCTCGGTGATCCTGCTGGCCATGGTGCTGCCCTGGACCGCCTACAGCTCCGGGGAGAGCCCGTTCGTGACCGTCTTCTCCCGTCTCGGCGTACCCGGCGCCGGCGACATCATGAACGCCGTCGTGCTCACCGCGGCCCTGTCCTCGTGCAACTCCGGCCTGTACGCCACCGGCCGCATCCTGCGCGCCCTGTCGAGGCGCGGCGAGGCCCCGGAGTTCGCCGGCCGGATGAACCACCGGCACGTCCCGTACGGCGGGATCCTGTTCACCGCGATCGTGCTGACGCTCGGCGTCGGGCTCAACTACGCGGTGCCGAAGATGGCCTTCGACATCGCCACGTCGGCGTCCGCCCTCGGCGTCGTCGCCGTCTGGGGGACGCTGGTGTGGTGCCAGCTCCGGCTCCGCGCCGCCGCGAACCGCGGCGAGGTCGCCCGGCCCTCCTTCCGCATGCCGGGCGCCCCGGTCACGAACTGGCTGACCCTCGCCTTCCTCGTCGTCGTGGTCGCGCTGATGCCGTTCGCGGACGAGGCCAACCAGATCGCGTTCTGGTGCATGCCGGCGGTGATCGTGGTGCTGTTCGCGGGCTGGCGCATCGTACGCCGCCGGGTCACGCCGGAGACAGGTTCCGCTCCTCGGACGCCTGCAGGCCCGCCTCGATGACCGCGGTCATGATGCGGGCGATCCGGTCGGCGCCGAGCCCCGGCGCGCGTGCCGCCATCGCCTCGACGATCTGACGTTCCCGGTCCATGTCGCGGCCGGCGAAGCCGCCCACCGGCTTGAGCCGCTGGACCAGCCCGGCCAGTTCGGCGCGGCGTTCGAGGAGCGTGGCGAGCGCGGCGTCCACCCGGTCGTTCTCGGCGCGCGCGGCGGCCACGGTCGCCCCG
>NZ_JBHLZP010000383.1:7967-10831 GCF_042429965.1 Actinoallomurus acaciae | reverse complement strand
GGACCCCGGCGCCGACCGTATCCGCCGGGCGGTCGGCGCCGGGATCCTCGGGCTGATCCCCCTGCAGGCGTCGCTGGCGGCCCGGAGGGGTGCGCTGCCGGCGGCCGCGGTGGTGGCGGCGGGCTTCCCGCTCGCTCGCCGACTCTCGAGAAAGGTGTCCCCGACGTGACGCTGAGGTACGGCTACGGCACCAACGGATTCGCCAACCACCGGCTCGACGACGCACTGGAGATCATCGCCGGCCTCGGCTACCAGGGCGTCGCCCTCACCCTCGACCACCACCACCTCGACCCGTACGCGCCCGACCTCTCGCTGCGAGTGTCGGCACTGGCGGGCCGCCTGGAGCGGCTCGGGCTCGGCGTCGTCGTCGAGACCGGCGCGCGGTACCTGATGGACCCCTGGCACAAGCACGCGCCGACGCTGGTGAGCGACGACGGCCGGGAGCAGCGGATCGACCTGCTCGTACGGGCGGTGCGGATCGCGGCCGACCTCGGCGCCGAGGCCGTGTCGTTCTGGAGCGGCATCAAGCCGGCCGGGGTGCCGGACGCCGTCGCCGCCGACCGCCTCCTGTCCGGCTGCGCGAAGGTCGTCGCCGCGGCCGACGAGGCGGGCGTGCCGCTCGGCTTCGAACCGGAGCCCGGCATGTTCGTCGAGGACCTCGACGGCTACGACCGGTTGTTCGAGCGGCTCGGCCGGCCGCCATGCTTCGGCCTCACCCTGGACATCGGCCACTGCCGCTGTCTGGAGCGCGAGTCCGTGCCCGACTGCGTGCGCCGCGCCGGGTCCCGGCTGGTCAACGTGCAGATCGACGACATGCGCCGGGGCGTGCACGAGCATCTGGAGTTCGGCGAAGGAGAGATCGACTTCCCGCCGGTGCTGGCCGCGTTCGGTGAGATCGGCTACGCGGGCCTGGTCGCGGTGGAGCTCCCCCGTCACAGCCACGCCGCCCCGGACGTCTGCCGCAGATCCCTGGACTTCCTGCGCGGAGCCGAGTCCGCCTTGGGGGCGGCGTGAACGACCTGCGAGAGGTTCTGGACGCGCGGCTGACCGCGAGCGGCGCGCAGTGGCTGGACGCCGCCGCCGAGCGGATCGCCGCCGACGCCGGCGCGATCCGGCCGCTGTTCCCCGCCGTCGGACGGCACTGCGGGCGCGGCCCGCTCGACGCGGAGGCGGACGAGCACGGGTGGACGGTCGACGACGCGGCGCGGGCGCTGCTGCTGCCGCGTCTGCCGCTCACCGGCCCGGCCCTGGCCCGGGAGGTCGGCGACCTGTACCGGTACGGGGACGCGGCGGAGAAGCGCGGTGTCCTGCGCGGACTGCACCTTCTCGACCTGGGCGACGAGGCGCTGCCGCTCGTCCACGACGCGCTCCGTACCAACGACACCCGCCTGATCGCCGCCGCCCTCGGCCCGTACGGCGCGGCGCACCTCGACCCGCACGCGTACCGGCACGGGGTGCTCAAGTGCGTCTTCACCGGTGTGCCGCTGGCCGCGGTGGCCGGGTTGCGCGAGCGCCGCGACGCCGAGCTCGCCCGCATGTTCACCGCCTTCGCGCGGGAGCGGGTCGCGGCCGGGCGCACCGTACCGGCCGACGTGTGGCTCGTCACCGACCCAGAGGAGGACTGAGATGCGCATCTTCGACCCGCACATCCACATGACCTCACGGACCACCGACGACTACGAGGCGATGTACGCGGCGGGCGTCCGCGCCCTGGTCGAGCCGGCGTTCTGGCTGGGTCAGCCGCGAACGTCGGTGGGCAGCTTCACCGACTACTTCGACGGGCTCGTCGGCTGGGAGCCGTTCCGCGCCGGGCAGTTCGGCATCCGCCACCACTGCACGATCGCGCTCAACCCCAAGGAGGCCGGCGACCCGCGGTGCCGCGGTGTGCTCGACGTGCTGCCGCGCTACCTGGCCAAGGACGGCGTGGTCGCGGTCGGCGAGATCGGCTACGACGCGATGACGCCCGACGAGGACGCGGCGTTCGCCGCGCAGCTGCGGCTCGCCATCGAGCATGACCTGCCGGCCCTGGTGCACACGCCGCACCGCGACAAGGCCATGGGCACGCGGCGCTCGCTCGAGATGGTGGCCGAGTCCGGCATCCCGCCCGGGCGGGTGGTCATCGACCACCTGAATGAGGTGACGGTCGGGCCGGTGCACGACTCCGGGTGCTGGATGGGCTTCTCGATCTACCCGGACACGAAGATGGATGAGGAGCGCATGGTGCGCCTCCTCGCCGAGTACGGCACCGACCGGATGCTGGTCAACTCCGCCGCCGACTGGGGACGCAGCGATCCGCTGAAGACGGCCAGGACCGGCGCGGCGATGCTCGCGGCGGGCTTCACCGAGGACGACGTCGACAAGGTGCTGTGGCGCAACCCGGTCGCCTTCTACGGGCAGAGCGGCCGGCTCGACCTCGACGGCCTGGAACCCGCCGAACCCGCCGCGACGTACGCCGGCAACTCGGTGCTGCGCGGGGAGCGCTGAGATGCGCTTCCGCCATCCCGACGGCACACTCGTGCACCTGGCGTACTGCACGAACGTCCATCCGGCCGAGGACCTCGACGGCGTGCTCGCCCAGCTCGCCCGCTACGCCGAGCCCGTACGCGAGCGGCTCGGCGCCGGCACCCTCGGCGTGGGACTGTGGCTGGCGGCCGACGTCGCGCGGGCGCTGGCCGATGAGGCGGCCCTCGCCCGCCTGCGCCGCGAGCTCACCGCCCGCGGGCTCGAGGTGGTCACGCTCAACGGTTTCCCGTACCGCGCCTTCCACGCCCCCGTGGTGAAGCGGGCCGTGTACGTGCCGGACTGGACGGAGCGGGCGCGGCTCGACTACACGCTGGACCTCGCCCGCATCCTCCAGGGGCTCC
>NZ_JBHLZP010000383.1:0-7859 GCF_042429965.1 Actinoallomurus acaciae | reverse complement strand
CCTGCTGGCACGGGGGCTGTCACGGCTGGACCGGCCGGTGCGCGCCGCGATCGAACCCGAGCCCGGCTGCGTCATCGAGACGACCGGCCGGCTGCGACGCACGCTCGCCCGTGCCGACCCCGAGTGGATCGGGAGCTGCCTGGACCTGTGCCACCTCGCGGTCGGGTTCGAGGACCCGGGCGCCGCCGTGGCCGCCGCGGCGCCCGTGGTCAAGGCGCAGGTGTCCGCCGCGCTCCAGGCCGACGAACCGGCGGATCCGGAGACCCGCCGGGCGCTCGGGGCCTTCGCCGAGCCGCGTTTCCTGCACCAGACCCGGGCGGCCGACGGCCGGAGCTGGGACGACCTCGGCGAGGCGCTGTCCGCCGGGGGGCCGGGCCCGTGGCGGGTGCACTTCCACATCCCGCTGCACGCCAAGCCGGAGCCGCCCCTCGCGACCGCGCACGACACGCTGGTCGACACGCTCGGCGTCCTGCTCGGCGGCCCGGCGGCGCTCGTCGACCATCTGGAGGTCGAGACGTACACATGGGACGTCCTGCCCGCCGGGCACCGGCCCGGCGGCGCGCGCTCGCTCGTCGACGGCATCGCCGACGAGCTCGCCTGGACCCGTGACCGGTTGCTCGCCCTGGGACTCCGCGAGGTGATCACTTGAACGACACGGACCGCCGGCCGATCCTCGTCCTCGACGTCGTCGGCCTGACCCCCCGGCTGCTCGCCCACATGCCGAACGTCGCGGCGGTGGGCACGGCCGGCTTCTCCGCCGGGCTCGACACCGTCTTCCCCGCCGTCACCTGCTCGGTGCAGGCGAGCCTGCTCACCGGGACGCCGCCGCGGGACCACGGGATCGTCGGCAACGGCTGGTACTTCCGCGATCTCGGTGAGGTGTTCCTCTGGCGCCAGCACAACGCGCTGGTCCAGGGCGAGAAGGTCTGGGACGCGGCGCGCCGGCGGCACCCCGGATACCAGGTGGCCAACGTGTGCTGGTGGTACGCCATGGGCGCCGACACCGAGCACCTGGTCACGCCCCGCCCGATCTACCACGCCGACGGCCGCAAGTCGCCGGACTGCTACACCCGGCCGCCGGAGCTGCACGACGAGCTGACCGCCGAGCTGGGCCCGTTCCCGCTGTTCTCGTACTGGGGGCCCACCGCGTCGATCAGATCCTCCCGCTGGATCATCGCGGCCGCGCGGCGGATCCTCACCTCGAAGGAGCCCGACCTCACGCTCGTGTACGTGCCACACCTCGACTACGACCTGCAACGGTACGGGCCGGACAGCCCCCTGGCGACGGCCGCCGCGCACGAGGTGGACACCGCGCTCGGCCCGCTGCTGGAGGCCGCGCGGGACCGCGGCGCCGTCGTCGTCGTGCTGAGCGAGTACGGCATCACCGCGGCGCGCCGCCCGGTGGACGTCAACCGCGCGCTGCGGCGCGAGGGGCTGCTGGAGGTGCACACCCAGGCCGGGATGGAGTACCTCGACCCGTGGGCGTCACGCGCCTTCGCCGTCGCCGACCACCAGGCCGCCCACATCTATGTCGCCGACTCCGCCGACGTCCCGCGCGTGCGTGACATCGTCGCCGCGCTGCCGGGAGTCGCCGAGGTCCTCGACGAGGCGGGCAAGGCGGCGTACGCGATCGACCACCCGCGCGCCGGCGAGCTGGTCGCGGTGGCCGAGCCGGACGCCTGGTTCACCTACTACTACTGGCTCGACGACGAGCGGGCACCGGACTTCGCGCGGACCGTCGAGATCCATCGCAAGCCCGGCTACGACCCGGCCGAGCTGTTCTTCGACCCCGGTGACCGGGCGGTGAAACTGCGGGCGGCCGCGGCGCTGGGCCGCAGGAGGCTCGGCCTGCGCTCGACGCTGTCGGTCGTCTCCCTGGACCCGTCCTGCGTACGCGGCAGCCACGGCCGGCTCCCCGACACCCGTGCCGACGGCCCCGTGCTGCTCTGCTCCGACCCCGATCACGGACGCGAGACGTACGCGGCGTCCGAGGTGAAGGACCTGCTCCTGCGGCTGAGCCGACTGCCCAGCCGGACCCCGTGACGACGACTCCTGGAGGACACCATGCCGCGACCGATCACCTTGTTCACCGGCCAGTGGGCCGACCTTCCGTTCGAGGAGGTGTGCCGGCTCGCCTCCGGCTGGGGCTATGACGGTCTGGAGATCGCCTGCTGGGGCGACCATTTCGAGGTCACCAAGGCGCTGGAGGACGACGCGTACGTCCAGGGCAGGCTCGAGATCCTCGACAAGTACGGCCTGAAGGTCTGGGCGATCTCCAACCACCTCGTCGGGCAGGCCGTCTGTGACCATCCGATCGACCAACGCCACCAGGCGATCCTGCCGTCGCGCATCTGGGGTGACGGTGAGCCCGAGGGCGTGCGGCGCCGCGCCGCCGAGGAGATGAAGAACACTGCGCGGGCCGCCGCCAGGCTGGGCGTCCGTACGGTCGTGGGCTTCACGGGTTCCTCGATCTGGCACACCGTCGCGATGTTCCCGCCCGTGCCCGAGTCGATGATCGAGGCCGGCTACCGAGACTTCGCCGACCGCTGGAACCCGATCCTCGACGTCTTCGACGAGGTCGGTGTCGGCTTCGCGCACGAGGTGCATCCCAGTGAGATCGCCTATGACTACTGGACCACCGTGCGCACACTGGAGGCGATCGGGCACCGGGAGGCGTTCGGGCTGAACTGGGACCCGTCGCACTTCGTCTGGCAGGAGCTGGACCCGGTGAACTTCCTGCTCGACTTCGCCGACCGCATCCGCCACGTCGACTGCAAGGACGCGAAGGTGCGCACCGGCGACGGCCGCCGCGGCCGCCTGTCCTCCCACCTGCCCTGGGCCGACCTGCGCCGCGGCTGGGACTTCATCTCGACCGGACGCGGCGACGTGCCCTGGGAGGACTGCTTCCGCGCGCTGAACGCCATCGGCTACGACGGGCCGATCTCCATCGAGTGGGAGGACGCGGGCATGGACCGGCTGGCCGGTGCGCCCGACGCGCTCGCCTACGTCCGCCGGCTCGCCGAGATCGAGCCTCCGGCCGCCGCGTTCGACGCCGCCTTCGGCTCCGGCGACTGACCCCGGACGAGACGCCGCGACCGGCGGTGGTCACGTGGTGGTCTCCGCCGGTCCCGGCGTCGCCGATGCGCTCTCCGGCCAGGCGCCGCAGCGGGTGGCGGTGTGCCGTCACCGTCGTCGCGCCACATCACACGCCAGCGCCGCGCCGGTGGCCGACTCGCGGCATTCGGGGAGCCGTTCGGGGGTCCCCTCGTAGAGGACCCGGCCGCCGTGACGTCCAGGGCCGGGGCCAAGGTCGATCACCCAGTCGGCCCGGCGGATCACCTCCAGGTGGTGTTCGATGACGACCACGGTGTTGCCCTTGTCGACCAGCCCGCCGAGCACGTCCAGCAGGGTGTCGATGTCGGACAGGTGCAGCCCGGTCGTCGGTTCGTCGAGAACGTAGAGGGTGTGCTCGTCCGGGCCCGCGAGCTCTTTGGCGATCTTCAGACGCTGGCACTCGCCTCCCGACATCGCGGTCAGCGGCTGGCCGAGCCGTACGTACCCGAGGCCGACCTCGGCGATGTGACGCAGGGCGCGCACGATCCCGGGATCGTGGAGCCGCCGGGTCGCCTCGGCGACGGTGAGATCGTCCACGTCCGCGATCGTCAGGCCGTCGACGGTGTGCGTGAGAGCCTCATCGGTGAACCGCCTGCCCCCGCACGCTTCGCACCCGGCCTCGTGGCCGTCCATGAAGGCGAGATCGGTGCGGACCACGCCCACTCCCTCGCACACCGGGCAGGCGCCGGCGGAGTTGGCGCTGAACAGCGCGGCGCCGACGCCGTTGCGCCGCGCGAACAGTCTCCGGATCGCGGGCGCGACCCCGGAGTAGGTGAGCAGGGTCGAGCGGCGGCCGGTGGTCACCGGGCGCTGATCGACCGCCGTGGCCGGATGCCGGTCCATGAGCTCGGCGACCAGGCTCGACTTGCCCGATCCGGCGACGCCGGTGATCACCGTCAGCACTCCCGCCGGGATGTCGACGGCGACGTCCCGCAGGTTGTTGCGTCTCGCGTTCTCGACCCGCAGCCTCCCGGTCGCCACGCGCGGTCGCCGGGGAGCGGGTGACGCGCGGAGCCCGCGCCCGGTCGGGGTGCCGGCGGCCGCCAGATGGTCGAACCCGCCGTCGAACACCACGCGTCCGCCATCGGCGCCGGCGCCGGGGCCGATCTCCACGATCCGGTCGGCGACCCGCATGACATCGGGGTCGTGCTCGACGACGAGGACCGTGTTCCCCCTGTCCCGCAGCCGTCTCAGCAGGCCGGTCATGGACCGGACGTCGTGCGGGTGCAGGCCTGCGGTCGGCTCGTCGAAGACGTACAGCATCTCGGTGAGGCCGCTGCCGAGATGCCGCACCGTCTTGATGCGCTGTGACTCGCCGCCGGACAGGGTGGTCGTCGGCCGGGCGAGCGAGAGGTATCCCAGCCCGATCGCGGTCAACGCCGTGAGCTTCTCGCGCAGCGCCGCGACGACCGGGGCGACGTTCGGTTCCCGCACCCCGGCGATGACGTCGGCCAGCTCGCCGATCTCCAGCCGGCTCATCTCGACGACGGTGCGGCCGAGCACCCGCGCCGCGCGGCCGGCGGCGCTCAGCCGTTCGCCGTGGCAGTCCGGGCAGGCCGCCGACCGGGTGAACCGGTCGAGCACGGCCCGTTTGCGCTCCGACAGGTGGTCCGCCGTGTGCAGGTAGATCCGTTCGAAGAACTCGGTGAGGCCCTCGTAGTCCCTCGGCGGCCGGGGCGTGAGCCGTGCCGCCGCCTCGCCGCCGTGCAGCAGGGCCCGCCGCTCGTCGGCGGTCCACTCCCGCAGCGGTCTCGACGGGTCGAAGGAGCCGATCTCGGCGTACCGCCGGTACCGGTACTGGCCGTTGTCGAACCCCGGCAGCAGAATCGCGCCGTGGTCGAGCGACCTGTCCGGATCGAGCATCCGCTCCGCGTCGGGGGTGAGCGTCTCCCCGAGGCCCGCGCAGGTGGGGCACATGCCGGCGGGGTCGTTGAACGAGAAATGGTTCGACTCCCCCACGTACGGCTCGCCGACCCCGACCGTTGACCGCGCGTTGCCGCCCAGACGCCTCTGGTCGATCACCACCACCGGCGAGAGCCCCTCGATGAGATCCACCTCCGGGCGGCTCCACTGGGGCAGGCGGTTCCGTACGAACGGCGGATAGGTCTCGTTCAGCTGGTAGCCGGCCTCGGCCGCGATCGTGTCGAACACGAGCGAGGACTTGCCCGATCCCGAGACCCCCGCGAACACCACCAGTGCGCCGCGCGGCACATCGAGGTTCACGGCCATCAGGTTGTTGGTGCGCGCGCCACGGATACGGATCACGCGTTGCTCCTGCTGGAATACGACCACGTCGCCACCGTAGGAGCAGACGCGGTCAGACCATGACCGCAATAGAGTGGGGCTCGTGCCCGACATGACGCACCGCACCCTCGAACTCCTGGCCCAGCTGCAGACGGGCCGGCGGTTCAGCGGCGAGGAGCTCGCCGCGCGCCTGGACGTCAGCCCGCGCACGTTGCGCCGCGATGTGGAACGGCTGCGCGAGTACGGCTACCCGGTCACGACCCGGCCCGGCCCCAGCGGCTTCTACCAGCTCGCGGCGGGCCGGACGCTTCCGCCGCTCATCCTCGACGACGACGAGGCGCTCGCGACGCTCACCGGACTCGCGCTGCTCGGCTCCACCACGGCGGCCGGCTCCGGCGCCGACTCCCGGGGCGGCATCGGGGGACCATCACCGACGCCTACACCTATCTCCGGCTGCTGTTCTCGCGGGGCCCGCCGCCGATCGCGCATACGGCAAGATCGACCAGTTCCTGCCGAAACGGCTCCGGCCGCGCGTCACCGCCTTCCGGGCGACCGTCGAGGCGGCCCCCCAGGCGGCGCCCAACGTCGACGCCGACCTCCTGGCGATCCTCGGGTCCGCCTCGGCCCGGCACGAGCTCGTCACCTTCGCGTACATGAGCCGGACCGGCGGCACGACCGCACGCCGGGTCGAGCCGTACCGGCAGGTCCACTTTCACCTGCGCTGGTACCTGCTCGCCTGGGACCTCGACCGGGCCGATTGGCGTACGTTCCGGCTCGACCGCATCAGCGGGCTCTCGGCCACCGGAACGCCCTTCACGCCCCGGCCGCTGCCGGCGCGGTCCGCCGCCGCGTACCTGCGCGAGGAGGTGTCCGCGGGGCGTCACCGGGCGGTGGTCGTCATCGACGCCCCGCCCGCCGTGGTCGGCGACGCGCTGAGGTTCCAGGACTTCGACGTCGTACCGCTGCCGGAGGGACGGAGCCGCGTCACCGCCCGGGTCGACTCCTTCGAATGGCTCACCCTCAACCTCGTCCCCATCGGGGCGGACTTTCTCATCGAGGAACCGGCCGAGTTCCGTGACCGCTGCAAAGAACTCGCCTCCCGGCTGGAGCGGGCCGCGCGTTGAGCGGGTTACGCTCGTCAGTCGTCATCGTCGATCGAACAGAGCGCGGTGAGGCCGATATGGGTGGTCCCGGCGAGAACGAGGGCGCGCCGGCCCGGCGCCCGCCGAGGGAGCAGTTTCGGGCCTACCTCGAAGGTCACCGGCGCAACCCCCTGACGACGACGCTCACCGGAGCCCGCTTCCTCAACGCCTTTCAGGTGCCCTGGTTCAGGATCGCTCCCCCGCGCGGTTTCGGCGTCCTCACCACGGTCGGCCGCAAGACCGGAAAGACCCGGCGCACGTGCGTGCGGGCGATCCGGGACGGCACCGGCGCCCCCACCGATGAGAAGATCCGCGCGATGCACGAGAAGTGGTACACGGACGGGACACCGGTCGTCATCGAGCTGTCCACCGGACGGTAACGAGGACCCGTGCCGCCACGCCCGTGCCGGTACGGTTTCGGCGAGGGACCGCGCGCTGGGGAGAGCCGATGACGCACGTGACCACCGAGGTGGCACGCCCTCGGGAGGCGGTCGGGCCGCTGATCCGGGGCCTGGTCGTGCTGCGCGAGTTGGCCGCGGCGGGCGGGCGCGGAAGCGCCAGCGGGCTCGTACGTGAGACGGGGCTGGCGCGTTCCACGGTCGATCGGAGCCTCAGCACGCTCGCGCGTCTCGGCTACGTGCGACCGGACGGCCGGGACACGGTGCTCACGCCCCAGGTGATGGAACTCGGCAACGCCTACCTGACGGCCTGCGGGCTTCCCGATCTCCTCGGAGCGATCGCCGAACGGCTCGCCGACGATCTGGACGAGTCGGTCTGGATCACCGTTCCGGACCGGGACGGCGTGCGTTTCGTCCATCAGGCCTCGCGACGGCGCGCGATGTCGGTGGCCTTCCGCGTCGGCGACCTCCTCCCCGCACAGTGCGGAGTGGGAGGGGCGCTGTTCGCGGCCGAGTGGACCGAGGACGAGTGGCGGTCCCGGCGCCAGGGCGGGGCGACCGGCGGCGGCTTCGCGGCCCTGTCACGTGGGGTGGGAGAGGCCGCCGGGTCGTTCGAGGAACGGATCACCCGCGCACGCCGGGACGGCTGGGCACTCGACGATCGGCTGCTCGAGCCGGGACTGGTCGCCGTCGCGATGCCGGTACGCGACCGTACGGGGCGTCAGGCGTGCGCGGTGAGCGTGGTCAGCCACACGAGCCGGCACAGCGCCGGATCGCTGCGGGAGGCGGTGTTGCCCCGGCTTCGCGAGGCCGTCGCGGCGATGGAGGACGTGCCGGCGACCGCGGTCACGCCGCGCGCCCCGGCCATGCCGCGCGAACGCGCGGCCAAGCGCGAGTTGGGCGCGGAGTTCGTGGAGTCCTTCGCCCGCGGCCTCGGCGTCATCACCGCCCTCGGCGGGTC
>NZ_JBHLZP010000382.1:0-7898 GCF_042429965.1 Actinoallomurus acaciae | reverse complement strand
GCCGCGGCCGGCTCGCCGGTCGTGCTGGTCGCCAGCGAGGTCTCCACGGCGCTGCGCCGGCCCGGGACCGTACGGGGCATCCTGCACGAGTCACGCGACCAGGCCGGCATCTTCGCGCCGCTGGCCAAGGCGGTGTACCGGCCACGGACCGCCGCGGAGGCCGGTGCCGCCGTCGGCGACGCGGTGCTGACCGCCTTGTCCTGGCCGCGCGGGCCGGTCTACGTCGACATCCCGACGAACGTGCTCAGCGAGCCCCTGCCCCCGATCGAGGTCTCCGCGCCGGCACGCCGGTCCCCCGGCCCCGGGCAGGTCGACCGGCTGGCCGCGCTGCTGAGGGAGGGCACCGGCACCGTGATCTGGGCCGGCGGAGGCGTCGTGCAGTCCGGCGCCGAGACGGAGCTGGTCGCGCTGGCCGAACGCCTGGACGCTCCGGTGGTCACCACGTACGCCGCACGCGGCTCGATGCCGCCCGGTCACCCTCTGCACGTCGGCCTGCCGCCGCACGAGCCCGAGGTGGCCGAGCTCATCGAGAAGACGGGCCTGCTGCTCGCCCTGGGCACCGGCTTCGACGGCATGATGACCAGGAACTGGCGGATGCCGCTGCCCGGCCGTCTGGCGGTCGTGAACTGCGCCGAGGAGGACCTCGCCAAGAACCTCACTCCGGACGTCGCCGTACTGGGCGACGTCCGCACCGTGCTGACGGAGTTGCTCGGCCTCCTCACGCCCAGACCTCCGGGGGCCGCGGAGGGGCTGGCCGTGCTGCGCGAGGCGACCCGCGGCCGGCTGAGGAGCGACCCGCGCACCGCCGAGGCGATGGGGTTCCTCGCGAGCGTGGAGTCCGCGCTCGGCGAGGACACGGTGGTCGTCTGCGACATGGCCATCCCCGGCTACTGGTACGGCGGGTACGGGCGGGTCGCACGCGGACGCCTGCTGCAGTACCCGGTCGGCTGGGGCACGCTCGGCTACGCCCTGCCCGCCTCGGTCGGGCCGGCCGCGGACGGGCGGCCGACGCTCGTGATCTCGGGCGACGGCGGCCTGATGTTCGCGCTGGGAGAGTTCATGACGCTGGCCGAACGCCGCCTGCCGGTCACCGTCCTGGTCCTCGACGACGGCGGCTACGGCATGCTCCGGTACGACCAGGAGGTCGCCGGCGACCCGATCCGCGGCACCGACCTGCGCAACCCGGAGTGGGAACGGCTGGGCGAGGCGTTCGGCGTCCCCGCGACGGTGGTCGACGGAGTGGGTGCGGCGCTGGCGGGCGCACTCGCCGAGGCGCTCGCCGACCCGGGGCCGCGGCTGGTCGTCGCGCGAGCCGCGCTGCTGCCCCCGAAGACGACGTCGCCGAGGTGGTTCGAGTGACCGGGCCGTGGGGACCGCCGTACGGGCGGGACCGGAGCACCCGGCGCATCGGCTACCGGCGTCAAAGCCCGGCGAGCACGACAATGATATTCTCCGCTGGCTCGATACAATGGAAGAGAATCCGATGACTCCTGGAGCACGTTGATGTCACCCCCGAAACGGACATTCGTGCGTCCACCCACCGCGCAGGAGGCCGTTCTCCGAGAACTGCGCGACGCCATTATCAGCGGAGCCATCGCGCCGGGCACGCAGCTTCTCCAAGAGGAGGTGGCGGAGCAATTCGGCGTCAGCCGGGTCCCGGTGCGCGAGGCACTGCGCATCCTTGAGGGCGAAGGCCACCTGACCCACACGGCGCAGCGCGGCTACTACGTCACCGCGCTCGACATCGACGACCTGGTCGAGATCTACCGGCTGCGACAGCTTCTCGAGTCCGCCGCCGTCCGGCACACGGCCCCCCGGCTCACCGAGGCGAACCTGACGGCCATGCGCGAACTGATCGAAAAGATCGACGAGGCCGGTGCCGCCGAGGATATCGGCGGCATCGCCCGCGCCAACCGTGATTTTCACTTCGTGCTCATCGACTCGCCGGGGCAGGCGCGCCTCGTACGCCTGATTCATCAGCTCTGGGACGTCTCGTCCCCCTATCGCTCGCACTATTTCGCCGGTAAGGAAAACCGGGAAAGGCTACAGAAAGAACACCGCGAGATTCTGCGTGCCGCCACCGCCGGAGACACCGAGAAAGTGATCGAACTCCTGGATCTGCACCGCGGGAACGCCATCGCCGAGCTCGCGGCCGCATTCGGCGAGCCGCCGTCGTGACCCCGCGCGAACGGGCCGCGCGCCTGGGCATCGACCTGCCGCCACCGGCGCGCGCCCTCGGCGCCTACACGCCGGTCCGCGTGGAGGGCCGGCAGGCCTGGGTCTCGGGCCACACGGCGCGCCGGCCGGACGGCGGTCGCGTGACCGGTGTGGTCGGCGAGGACGTCGACGTGACGACGGCGCGGGACGAGGCGCGTACGGCGGCGATCAACCTGCTCGCGGCGCTGGAGTCCACCGTCGGGCTCGACGCCGTCGACGGGGTTCTGCACCTGCGCGGGTACGTGCGCGCCGCCTCCGGCTTCGCCGAGCATCCGAAGGTGATCGACGGGGCGTCGGACCTGCTGCACGAGGTCTTCGGGACCGGCGGCACGCACGCGCGCACGGCGGTCGGCGTCGCGTCGCTGCCAGGCGGTGCGTGCGTCGAGGTGGAGGCGGTCTTCACTCTGCGGGCCGGGTACTCCCGCTGACCGTGCTGCGGATCGACTCGACCGTGCCGCTCCGGTGGGTGCGCATCGTCTCCAGCATCGCCTCGACGTCGTGGTCGCGCGCGGCGTCGAGGAGCCGCCGGTGCTCCTGGCGGTCGCGCAGCTCCGACAGGCGCGTCTTCATGTAGTAGGAGCGATAGAGGTCGGAGACGTCCCACATCTGGCTGAGGATCCGCAGCAGGTGCTTACGCCCCGACATCGCGAACAGGGCGAAGTGGAACCGCCGGTGCGCGGCGAGCCACTCGCTCCAGTCAGCCTCCTTCTCCGCGCGGATCATGGTGTCCAGATCGGCGGTCATCGCGGCGATGGTCTCGGCCGAGATGTTGTCCACGGCCTCCCGCAGGGCCTCGCTCTCGAGGATCTGCCGGATGTCCTGGATCTGCTGAAGCTCGTCGACGTCGATCCGGGTCACCTGGTAGCCGCGGTGCGGTGAGTAGGTGACCAGCCCCTGGCCCTCCAGCGTGCGCAGCGCGTCACGGACGGGCACCCGGCTTACGCCGTAGCGCTCGGCGATCTCGTCCTGCATGATCTGGCTGCCCGGAACCAGGTCACCACTGAGGATCTCGCGCCGCAGCTCCCGCAGCACCGCGGTCTGCGCGGTGGGTGGACGCTTACTCAGCCCAGGAGACACTGCATACACTCCGAACGCCGGACAACGGTGGGAAGCACCTCGACCATCAGCCTATGCGGTCGGCACGCCCCGCCGAGAGACGCGGGCCGCAGGGCTCCGTCGACGAGGACGATCACGGGGTCGGCGGTGCACTTCGAGCGCGTCGTAGGGGCCGCGGCCGAGGAGAGGTCCGGCGCGCAGGAGTGCCGGTCCGGCTCGACGACCCGCGGGCGAGAGCGCCCCGAGGCGTACGGCGGACCGGTCCTCCCGCCGCTCCGCGTCACCCCTCGGCGTACTCGGCGGCGGTGAGGTACTCCACTCCCTGGTCCCGCAGGAGCGCGCGCAGGTCGTACCGGTCGAGGCCGAGCTGCCCGCCGGCCAGGGCCGCGCGCGTGGCCTCCTCCTTCTCGACCCGCGCCTGGGCCTTCCGTACGCCCTCGGCGGCGTCGGCGCGTGGCACGCACAGGACGCCGTCGTCGTCGGCGACGATGACGTCGCCCGGCCGGACGAGCCCGCCGCCCACGACGACCGGCACGTTCACCGCGCCGGCGGTCGCCTTCACCGTGCCCTGGGCGCTCACCGCGGCCGACCAGACGGGGAAGCCCAGGGCGTTCAGCTCGGCGACGTCGCGGACGCCCGCCTCGATGACCAGCCCTCGCACGCCGCGAGAGCGCAGCGACGTGGCGAGCAGTTCGCCGAACATCCCGTCGGTGCACGGTGAGGTCGTCGTGACGACGAGAAGGTCGCCGGCCGCGCACTGCTCGACCGCCGCATGGATCATCAGGTTGTCGCCGGGCGCGCACAGCGCGGTCACCGCGTTTCCGGCGATCCGGGTGCCGCGCTGGATCGGGCGCAGTCCCGTGCCCAGGTACCCGATCCGGCCCAGGGCCTCGTGCACGGTCGCGACGCCGTACCCGGCGAGGTCGTCGACCACCGCCGGGGCGGTGCGCGGAATGTCGGTGACGACCACCTTCCTCATGACAGCTCCCCCGTGACCTGCGGGTAGAGGCGCATGTAGGCCTCGGCGCGCGTGTCGTGGGTCAGGCCGAGGTTCGGCCCGGCGTTGCGCTTGAGCTGGACGCCGCGCCGCCTGGCCAGGTCGGTGTAGTAGTCCCACATGTGCTGCTGGGCCGGCAGGCACTCCATCGCCCGGCGCTTGCGCTCGAACACGCTGGTGATGTCGAGCAGGACCTGCGGCGTGAAGTCGCACATCTCCGGCTGGTGCGGCTCGAAGAAGAACACCGGCGGCGCGCCGAGCGGCTCGCCGGGCGCCGGGTAGCCGATCGCCTGCGCCAGCACTCGCGCCTCCAGGGCCATGCGGGCCGCGGCGGGGTGGTCGCCGTTGTACGGGTCGGTCAGCGGGTGGGTGAGCACGACCGACGGGTTCACCTCGCGGTAGACGCCGACGATGCGGTCGACCAGTTCGTCGGTCTGGCGCAGCGGGTAGTCGCCGGCGTCGAGGAACTCGATCTCGGCGCCGAGCGCCGCGGCGGCGTTCTCGGCCTCCTCGCGCCGCTGGGCCTTGATCTGCTCCAGCGACTTACCCTCGCGCCAGGCGCGGGCCGACTCGCCGCGCTCGCCGTAGGTCAGGCAGAGCACCTTGGCGCGCTGCCCGCGTTCGGCGGCGAGCGCGATGGCGCCCGCGGCGCGCCACACGAAGTCGCCCGCGTGGGCGCTGACGACCAGCAGGGCACCCGGCTCGGTGGTCATGGGTCCTCCTCCGGCGGAGGGAGCGACCGCCGGGGCCGTGTCTTCGGCTCCCTCGCTTCGCTCGGTCATGGGATCCTCCTTCATCTCGGTGTGCGTCTCAGACGGCGCTCGGCGCGGTCGCCGGCTCGGCGTTCGCGTCGAAGTCGACGTCCCGGGTCTCGGGCCCGATCACGGCGCCCGCCAGGATCAGCAGGCCGCCCAGGACGAGCAGCACGACGGGCGTGTACGTGTAGGGAACGAGGTGTTTCAGCCAGTCCTGGTAGTAGGCGTAACCGGCCGTCACCAGCAGCGGAAGGCTGTAGCCCATGCCGAAGCCGCTGCCGCGGACGGCGGCCGGGAACCGCTCGCAGATGTAGGACGGCGTCACCGCGAACATGCTGGCGCCGCTGAGCCGGATCAGCAGGGTCAGGCCGAACACCAGCGGCAGGCCGGACCACGGCCCCTCGGCCAGCAACGCGAACGCGGCGGCGCAGACGACGCCGACGCTCGCCCCGGTGGCGATGAAGAACGTGCGGCGCCCGATCCGGTCCGTCAGCGCGCCGATCAGCGGGAAGCAGAGGGTGTGGACGAACTGCGCCAGCACCAGCGTGCCGGTGACCTGCGTCGGGGTCAGGGTCGTCTGGGAGCCGAGCAGCGTGGGCAGCAGCCCGGAGGCCATGTTGGAGGCGAACCAGACGCCGGCCATGAGCACGAACACCTGCCAGAAGCTGCGCCGCGCCGAGCCGAACAGAACGGTCTTGACCGGGTTCTCGCGCTTCCTGCTCCGGGCGGAGGCGAGCCACACCGGCGACTCGCGCACCGTACGTGAGTAGTAGACGAGGAAGATCACGCCGAGGACCGCGCCGGCCGCGAAGGGGACCCGCCAGCCCCACACCGCGTAGGCCGAGTGGGGTCCGCCCGCCGGGGCGATGTGCAACATCAGGAAGCTGAGCAGCGAGATCGCGCAGTACGACAGCGGGAATCCGATGCTGACCAGGCTTCCGTACAGGCCGCGGCGCCCTTGCGGGGCGATCTCCATGGCGAGCGGGATGGCGCCGGTGTACTCACCGCCGAGGAAGACGCCGTCGACGAACCGCAGCAGGATCATCAGGACGACCGCCCACAGGCCGATCTGCGCGTGGCCGGGCAGGGCGGCGATGACCCCGGTGGTGACCGCGCAGCCCGCGACCGACAGCAGCGTCACCCGGCGCCGGCCGACGCTGTCGGCGAGCCGGCCGAAGATGAGGGAGCCGAGCGGGCGGCCGATCAGGGTGGAGACGAAGACGGCCGCGGTGATGATCGCCTTGGTTCCCGAGGGGACGGAGGCGGGCACGAAGTAGGACAGGGCGGGCGCGAGCGCGATGGTCGGCAGGTAGACGTCGAACATGTCGACGAAGAAGCCGAACGCTCCGCCGATCACGGCGGCTCTGCGCTGGGCGATGTCGGGGGTGGGGGCAGACGGGGTCGAGGTCATGGAGCACCAAGTCCGGAGCTCGCCGGAGGCCGTGGCGAGCTCCAATTGTTGACAATCGTGTGGCCAATCGTGGGACGACGGACCGCGACTGTCAAGAGGCCCCCCGTGGCCCTTCTCTCCTAAGGGCCTTCCCTAGCTGCGCGTTCTTGCTCGGCACGGGCAGGGCTCCCACCGTACCGGCGTTGCAGGTCCGGCTTTCCCGAGGCTAGATTGTCAACATTATTGCCGTACATCCGGAGACGACCATGACCAACGCTTCGCCCCCGTCCCCGCGGGCGCGCGCCCTCGTCGAAGGCGCGTACGACACGCACATCCACGTCGCCCCGGACGTGATGGAGCGCCGGATCGACGACATCGACCTCGCGCGGCGGTTCGCCGACGTGGGGATGGCGGGCTTCGTGCTCAAGTCCCACTACGTACCCACCGCGGAGCGGGCCCAGGTCGTCCGCAAGGTGGTGCCCGCCGTCCGCGCCCTGGGCGCCATCACGCTGAACGGCTCGGTGGGCGGCCTGAACCCGTCGGCGGTGGAGATCGCCGGCCGCCTGGACACACGCGTCGTGTGGATGCCGACCGTCGACAGCCGCAACCAGCGCGACAGCCGGGCGCAGGACCCGGCGGGCGCCAAGCCGCCGATGTGGGCCGCTCTCCAGGACGACCTGCGAGCCGCGGGCATCGAGCCGCCGGCCATCGAGGTCGTCGACGCCGACGGCGCGGTCACCCGGGCCGTACGCGACGTGCTCACCGTCGTCGCCAAGCACGGCATGACCCTCGCCACCGGACATCTCAACGCCGCGGAGATCGTCGCCGTCGCCGACGCGGCCTTCGACGCGGACGTACGCCGTGTCGTCGTGACGCACCCGGAGTTCACCTCGCAGCGTCTCCCCGTGGACGTGCAACGCCGGCTCGCCGAACGCGGTGCGCTCCTCGAACGCTGCTTCACCACCGCGCACACCGGCAAGGTCACCTGGCGGCGGCTGCTCGACAACATCCGGGCGGTCGGCCCGGAGCACTCGGTGCTCTCCAGCGACCTGGGGCAGCCGTTCAACCCGCCGGTCGAGGACGGCCTGGCGATCATGGCCGACACGCTGCTGGAAGACGGGTTCTCCGAAGAGGAGATCCAGGTCATGGCGGTCGCCAACAGCCGCCGGGTCGCTGGCGAGGACGCCCGATGACGGCCACGGTGTGCGTCGCCGTACTGGGCCTCGGCGAGGCCGGCGGCGCGATCTCCCAGGACCTGGCCGCCGCGGGCGTCCGCGTACGCGCCTACGACCCGCTGCCGCGGCCGTCGGACGGGCTCATCTCCTGCACGGACGAGGCCGACGCCGCGCGTGGCGCCGACCTGATCCTCAGCGTGAACAGCGCGAAGGCCGCCGAGGACGCGCTGCGAGCGGGCCTGGCCGGTGTGGGCGAGGGCGCCGTGTGGGCGGACCTGAACACCGCCGCGCCCGAGCTCAAGCGCCGC
>NZ_JBHLZP010000381.1:0-7899 GCF_042429965.1 Actinoallomurus acaciae | reverse complement strand
TTCGGCCGGCCGATCGGGCAGTTCCAGGGTGTCAAGCACAAGTGCGCGCGGATGCTGATCGAGCTGGAGAAGGCCCGCGCGGTCGTGTGGGACGCCGCCCGCGCCTCCGACGACCCCGCCGACGAGTCGGGCTTCGCGGCGGGCGTCGCCGCGGTGATCGCCCCGGACGCCGCGCTGCGCTGCGCCCGCGACTGCATTCAGGTGCTCGGCGGCATCGGCTTCACCTGGGAGCACGAGTCCGGTCTCTACCTGCGCCGCGCCTCGACGCTGCGCGTCCTGCTGGGGCCGGCGAAGGACTGGGCCGGCTCCGTCGCGACCCTGGCGCTCGACGGTGTACGCCGCGCGGTCGAGGTCGAGCTGGACGAGGACACCGAACCCCTCCGCAACCGCATTCGCGCCGAGGTCGCCGAGCTGGCCGCGATCGAGGACAACACGGCGCGGTTCGCCCGGATGGGCGACGAGGGCTGGGTGTTCCCGCACCTGCCCAAGCCGTGGGGCAAGGCCGCCTCGCCGATGGAGCAGGTGCTGATCCTCCAGGAGCTGCGCGCCGCGAAGGTCAAGGGCCCGCAGCTCGCGATCGGCGCCTGGGTGGTCCCGTCGCTGGTCACGTACGGTACCCCCGAGCAGCAGGAGCGGTTCCTGGCTCCGACGCTGCGCGGCGAGATGGCGTGGTGCCAGCTGTTCAGCGAGCCGGGCGCGGGTTCGGACCTGGCGTCCCTGCAGATGAAGGCGGAGCGGGTCGAGGGCGGCTGGAAGCTGACCGGCCAGAAGATCTGGACGTCGGTGGCCCGGCAGGCCGAGTGGGCGATCTGCATCGCCCGCAGCTCGACCGAGCCGAAGAAGCACGACGGCATCACGTACTTCATCGTCGACATGAAGTCCGAGGGTGTCGACGTGCGCCCGCTGCGGGAGCTGACCGGCGAGGCGATGTTCAACGAGGTCTTCCTCGACGGCGTGTTCGTCCCCGACGACCGGGTGGTGGGCGAGGTCGGCCAGGGCTGGAAGGTCGCCCGCAACACCCTGAGCAACGAGCGCGTGCAGCTGTCCAGCGGTTCGGGGCTCGGCGCCGGGGTGAAGGAGCTGCTGAACTTCTTCGGCTCCCGCGACCTGGACCCGGTCAGGCGCGCCGAGCTGGGCGAGTACCTCTGCGAGGGCCAGGCGATCGACCTGCTCGGCCTGCGCCTGACGCTGAAGCAGATCTCCGGCCACGAGCCGGGCGCGGAGGCGAGTGTCCGCAAGCTGCTCGGCGTGCAGTTCAACCAGCAGGTCGCCGACTTCATCTGGGAGTCCCAGGGTGCCGTCGCGGCGCTGGAGGACATGACCGGGGCCACCGGCCTGTGGGCGCGCTACATGCTGTTCAGCCGTTCGATGACCATCTACGGCGGAACGACGGAGGTCCAGCTCAACGTCATCGCCGAGCGCATGCTCGGCCTGCCCCGCGATCCCGAGCCCGGCAGGTGACCGGCCTCGCTGCCGTCGCGGACCGTGCCGGGCCGCCGCACGGCGGCCGACGAGGACAACTGTCCGAGAGTGGGGGAATGCCGGAATTCGGCTGACACTCGTATCATCATGTTCCCGGAACGCGACGGTTGCCGGCTGAGTCTGATCAACGGTCGCGCAGGGTGCGGAAGAGGGGGCGGTCGAACCGGGGATGCTGACCCGTGTGATCGCCGGCTTCCGCAAGGAGGTGCCGGCCCGGACGCTGGAGTCGATCCAGCGGGCCGGTGTGGGCGTCTATCGCGCGCTCGACGACGCCGACGCCGTACGCCAGGACCTGGCCGCCCAGGGGGTCAGTGCCTGGCGCATGCCGGCCGCTGCGGCCGCCCAGCAGCTGTACGCGTGGAACGCCTACGTCCTGCAGACCCTGGGCGACAAGATGATCGACGCCGACTACCGTGCCGACTCTCGTACGGCCGGCTACCTCCCCAAGGTCACGGCCGAACAGGTGTGGGCGTTCTTCGGCCAGGTCGAGCGCTGGCTGTCGCTGAGCCGTCAGGCCGCGGCCAACCCCGGCTACCGGGTGCAGGACCCGGGGTACCTGCCGGCCGACCTGCCCGGCTGGGTCGAGATCGAGCCCTGCCCGGCCGCCCACCTGGAGGCGATGATCGCGGCGTGTGCCGCCGTACGGGAACACGCCGAGGTCGCGCTGGGCACCTTTGAGATCACCGCCGCCCCGGACGGCCGGCACACCGAGATCGCCCGGCTGCGGCAGCTCGCGGCGGAGGCGGGTACGTCGTCCGACTACGCCATGCAGGCGTTCGACCCGGCCGCCGGCCGGCGGTTGCACGAGGTCGTCGAGGAGCGCCTTCGGCGCGCGCTGGAGATCTACTACCACCTCGGCCAGCTCATCGCGATGCCGAGCCTGCTGAAGACCTACGGCCGCCGTGGCGGTGCCGGACCGACGGCCGGCCGGCTGCCGCTCCCGGGAAGCGGCGACTTCGACCCGTGGTGCCTGACCGAACGCGACGCCGTCAGGCGTCGGCAACGTGATCCCCAGGCGCGCCGGGCCATCAACGACCTGTGGCGGGGCGACCCCGACCCGGCGTCGACCCTGGCGATCCAGGATCAGCTCAACGCCGCGCTCCGGCGCGACGACATCAGGCGTACCGGCGCGATGTACTACGCCCCGCCGTGGGCCCCGATCTACCGGGCCCAGCGCCCCGTGGTGATCGGCAACCGCCGGTTGCAGCCCGGGCAGGACTTCACCTTCGAGGTCTCCGCGGAGCCCCTCCGCTACAACCACCCCTTCATCCGCCAGATCGTCACCGGCCCGTTCCACCAGGCTCGCCGGTAAGGTCCCGCTGCGGGCCACGACGATGGTCGATCGAGCCGGACGCCGTGTGGGACGTGCCGGCGGCCAACGCGTCCGGCCGGTGCGTGCGGAGGCGGGCAGGCGGGTCAGGTGGCCTCGATCCGCACGAGGGTCCGGTCGTTCTGGAGCAGCACCTCGGCCTTGATGACGCCCGGCGTGTGGACGGGCTGGAGGCCGAAGACGCAGCTCCTGCCGTCCGGGGTGACGATGGCGAGGCTCACGCTCTTGACGGCGGGCCTTGTCTGCAGCCACTCTCTGACGGCCTGGCACGCGGCGTGACCGTCGGAGGCCGAACATTCCGCGCCGCAGGTGCGGTCGGCGGTCAGTGTCACCTGTGCTCTGCCGCCGCCGATGTTCTTCTCCGCCGTACGGGTGTAGCCGCTGGGCGCTCCGAGGCTCTCGGCGATGCGCAGGTTGTCGTTGTAGGTGGAGTCCGCGCCGCTACGGAACACGAACGCGAACACCGCCGCGGCCGCCACGACGGTCGCCGCGATGGCGGCCGGTACGAGCCAGGGCGGCCTGCCGCGCTGCGCCGGGGGGCGTTGAGGCGGCTGATGGGCGGGTGCCGGAGCCGGTGCCGGGCCGTGTGCCGGGTGACCGGGGCCGAGCCGGGTCAGTGCCGCGTGGAGCTGGTCGCCGGTCGGGCGCCGAGCCGGGTCCTTGCGGAGCAGAGCGCTGATGACCGGTTCGAGAGGGCCGGCGTGGACGGCGGCGGCGGGGTCCTCGGTCGCGACGGCGACGAAGACCGCTCCGGCGCTGGTGCCGCCGAACGGGGGGCGGCCCTCCACGGCCGTGTAGAGGGTCGCGCCCAGCGACCACAGGTCGGAGGCGGGGCCGGCCGGGAGGCCGCGTACCTGCTCGGGGGACATGAAGGCGGGGGTCCCCATGATCTCGCCCGAGCGGGTCAGGGTGGCGTCGTTGTCGACGGCGGCGATGCCGAAGTCGGTCAGGACGACCCGGTCGCCCTCCAGCAGGACGTTGGCGGGCTTGACGTCGCGGTGGACGACGCCCACCTGGTGCGCCGCGCGGAGGGCGTCGAGTATCCGCAGGCCGATACAGGCGACCCGCTGGGGCGGCAGCGCCCCTTCGGCGTTGAGGAGATCGCCCAAGGACCTGCCGTGGACCAGTTCCATGATGATCCAGGGGCGTTCGTCATCACCGACGACCAGGTCGTGGACGGTGATGATGCCGGGGTGTTTCAGCCGCGCGGCCGCGCGTGCCTCACGATCCAGCCGCGCGATCCAGGTCTGCCGCCGGTCGGCGCTCAGCTGCTCGGGGAACCGGAGTTCCTTGACGGCCACGTCCCGGTTCAGCTGCTCGTCGTGAGCGCGCCAGACGGCCCCCATGCCGCCCTGCCCCAGAATGTCGGTGAGCCGGTATCGGTGAGCGAGGAGTCGGCCGAGATCGTTCACGAGCCGACCCTAGCCGCCCTCCCGTCAACGAGACCGTCATGTCCGTGAATGGGCCTATGTGATCGGGAGCGGTCCTGCGACCTCGAGCGCCGTGGTCAGGTCCACTGGTCCCCTGCCTCGTGGGGGAGGCGGAGGAGGGCGGCCGCGATGAGTACCAGGCCCGCCAGGCGGAGGACCAGATCGCCCATGCTCGGGGGGAGGTGCTCGCCGAACATCGGGGTGCCCGCCACCACGGTGTAGAGCGTGGAGACCACGGTGGACACCGGGGCGACGATCGACGCGCGTCCCCGCTGCAACGCCGTCTGGAAGACCACGAAGCCCGTCAGAGTCACCGGTAGCAGCAGGTACAGGTACGGCGAGGCCAGTGTCGACGCGACGATCTCCACCAGGCCGTGGAAGTCGATCGACGCCGACAGGCCCTTGGAGACCATGCCGGCGACGCCGTACACGATCCCGGCCGCCAGGCCGTACGGCACGTCGCCGGCCGGCCGGAGCCGCGCCCCGCGTGCGGCCGCCGCGAACACCGCCACGCCCGGCAGCGTGGACGGCACGGCGACCAGCAGTACGCGTACCACGTGGCCGCCCGTCCCGGCGGCGTCCGTGCGCGGGTCCAGCGACGCGATGACGCAGGCGACCCCGGCCGCGATCCCCGCCAGCCCGGTCCACTCGCGCGCGGTCAGCCGCTCGCCCAGCATCGTCATGCTCAGCAGGAGCAGGAACACGATCCCGGAGGCGAACACCGGCTGCGCCACGGTCAGCGGGATACGCGTCAGGACCACGAGCTGACCGGCCAGCCCCGTGAGGATCAGCCCGAACCCGGCCAGCCAGCGGGGCGTCGTCACCAGCATCCGGACCAGGGTCAGGGGCAGCCGGACGTTCAGCGGCGGCAGCGCGGACAGTGCACCCTTCTCCAGCACGAACCCGACGTTGTAGGCGAGCGTGGCGACGAGCGCCAGCACCACGCCGAAGATCACGGCCGCTCCGGCACGGCGATCATGGGCGCCGCGCCTGGACGAGCAGGATGCTCGCGGCCGACGACCACCGGCACAGCAGCACGTCCAGGGGCCGCAGGACGCCGGGCACGACGTGGGACGGCGCGCCGTCCACGCGCTCGCAGACGAAGCCCCGCGCGGTGAGGAACTCCGTCAGCGCCCGCTTGGTGAACATCCGCAGGTGACCGGCCACCTGACGGCCCGGCCGCCCGTACACGCCGCGCATGCTGACCTCGGAGAAGATCGGCTGGATGCCGAGCGCGAGCAGGCCGCGGTTGTACCAGGCGGCGAGGTTCGGCGTGGACACGAGGAGCCGGCCGCCGGGCCGCAGCACGCGGTGGAGCTCGTCGATCGCCGCGTCGGTGTCGACGATGTGCTCGATCACCTCGCTGAAGATCACGAGGTCGACGCTGCCGTCCGCGAGAGGCAGGCCGGGCGCGTCGAGCCCACCGCGGATCAGCAGGAGGTCGTGGCGCCGGGCGTTCCGCAGCGCCATCATCGACCAGTCGACGCCCACGACCGTGTGCCCGAGCCGTCGTACGAGGCCGGTGGCCGAACCGTCGCCGCAGCCGACGTCCACGATCACCTGGGGCCGGTCCGCCTCGGCGAGAACGGCCTCGACCATCCGGAGCTGCCGCCGGGCCCGGCCGGCGCCGGAGCTGACCGGGACGCTCGGGTCCTCATAGAACCGCTGGAGCGCGCCTTCGCCGGTCGTCACTCTGACCGCTCCCTTCCGCGAGCCCGGCGGACTCGCCGCGGATCGATCGAGCCGTGGACCGATTTGCGCCATTCTGTGGCGGTTATCATCCACTGTCAACGCCCGTCCCTTCACCCCCATCAGCCTCGACAGGAGACCAGCGCATGGCCGCACCCCGGACTCTTCCGCGCCGGCCGGTGGAGTCCGCCGCTCAACGCTGTTTCCGCTCGCTGCGGCTGTTCCGCGGCTTCCTCGGCGAGCAGTCCGATCCGGACGGCTTCTACACGTTGCTCGCCGGCGACGCCGTACGGCAGATCGAGCGCCACGTGGACCTCGCGGGCCGTACGGTCCTCGACGTGGGCGGCGGCAGCGGGTACTTCACGGACGCCTTCGACGCCCGCGGTGCGCGAGGCCTCCTCGTCGAGGCGGACCACGGCGAACTGTCCGGGCGGGGCGCGCCCCGGGCGGGGGCGCTGGTCGGCGACGGCTGCCGGCTGCCGCTGCGGGAGGCCAGCGTCGACGTCAGCTTCTCCTCCAACGTGCTGGAGCACGTGCCGGACCCGGGCGCCTTCATCGACGAACTGGTGCGGGTCACCCGGCCCGGCGGCGTCGTCTACCTGGCCTACACCCTGTGGTTCTCCCCCTGGGGCGGCCACGAGACCTCGCCCTGGCACTTCCTCGGCGGAGCGTACGCGGCGCGCCGCTACGCCCGGCGGCACGGGCATCCGCCCAAGAACCGGTACGGCACGAGCCTGTTCGCGCTCGGCGCGGGGCGGGTGCTGCGGCTGGTCCGCTCCCGCGACGACGTCACGGTGCTGGAGGCGCGACCCCGCTACTACCCGCGCTGGTGCGGCTTCCTCGTCCGGCTGCCGGGCCTGCGTGAGCTGCTGACCTGGAACCTCCTGCTCATCCTGCGGCGCGAGCCGTGACGGCCACCGGGCCCGGCCACGGGGAGACCGCCGTGCTCGACGAGCGGCTGCTCGCGCTGCTGGCATGCCCCGTGGACAAGGAGGCGCTGCTGTACTTCCCGGGCGACGGCCTGCTCTACAACCCGCGCCTGCGCCTCGCGTACCGGGTCGAGGATGGCATCCCGGTCCTTCTCGCCGGCGAGGCCGAGAAGGTCGGCGCCGAACGCCACGCGACGCTGACCGCCCGCGCCGGGCGCGGCGAGGCGGCGGCCACGCTCGGACGCGACCTCGCCGCGTCGGCCGGGCGGCGCGAGACCGCCCGCGAATAGCATTCGACTCCTACGCGCCGTTCCCTCGATGAGGGGCGCCGGTGTGTTTCACTGATTGACCTGCCGGCCGAAGATTCTTTTCTCGTAGTATCGGCGCTCGGCCTTCCAGCACTTCTGCTCGATTTCCTCATAGCGCGGACTTGAGGGATCGGTTTGATTCAGTTGTCGGTCCAGGTCGTTCATCTCGTCATGGAGGCGGTGCAGGTCATAGAACTCATAACCTGTTCCAGCAGCACCTCGCCCGAGGCCACGTCCACCGGATCGGCCTTGGCCAGCCGCTGAATGAGCGGCGTCGAGATCTGCTCACTGCATCCGCATGATCAGCGCCGGCGTCGCGGAGGCCGCGGTCCTACCGAATGACATTCGGATCTGATCTATCGTGGGCGCATGGGCATAGGACTGACCGCCGAGCACGAGGAACTCGCCGCCTCCGTACGCGCCTTCGCGGCGCGGCACATCCCGCGCGAGGCCGTTCGCGCGGCACTCGACCCGGGTGCGGACGAGCGGCCGGACCACTGGAGCGCGCTCGCCGGCCAGGGACTGCTCGGCCTGCACCTGCCCGAGGAGCACGGCGGACAGGGCTTCTCCCTGGTCGAACTGGCGGTCGCCGTCGAGGAGATGGGCCGCGCCCTCGCCCCGGGCCCGTACGTCCCCACCGTCTGGGCGAGCGCTGTGCTGCTCGCGGCCGGCGCCGGCGACCTCCTGCCCGGCCTCGCCGACGGAACCCGCCGCGGGGCGGTGTCTCTGGC
>NZ_JBHLZP010000380.1:0-7941 GCF_042429965.1 Actinoallomurus acaciae | reverse complement strand
CTCCAGCCGTGCGGCGAGGACCTCTTCCTGCTCGGCGACCTCCGCGGCCTCGCGCTCCATGTCCTCCGGGTCGCGGCCCCGCCGGTCCTCCTCCTGCGCCTCGGTGGCGTGGCGGTGGCGCTCGGCGGCGACCTCCCCGACGCCGCGCAGCCGCTCGCGCAGCGACGACAGGGAGTACCAGGTCTCCTGGACGCGGGTCAGCACGGGCGCCTGCGCGGCCGCCTCGGCCTCCAGCTCCGCCTCTCGCTGCTGGGCGGCGGCGAGGGCCCCCTCGACGGCGAGGTGCCGCTCGCGTACGGCGGCCTCGTCGACGGCCTCCTGCTTGAGCCGGGTGCTGAGGGTGACCAGGTCGTCGGCCAGCAGGCGCACCCGGGCGTCGCGCAGGTCGGACTGGATCACCGCGGCCCGGCGGGCGATCTCGGCCTGGCGCCCGAGGGGCTTCAGCTGGCGGCGCAACTCGGTGGTGAGGTCCTGGACGCGCGTGAGGTTGGCCTGCATCGCGTCGAGCTTGCGGAGGGCCTTCTCCTTGCGCTTGCGGTGCTTGAGGACGCCGGCCGCCTCCTCGACCATGGAGCGGCGGCCCTCGGGCCCGGAGTGCAGGACGCGGTCGAGCTGACCCTGGCCGATGATCACGTGCATCTCACGGCCGATGCCGGAGTCGGACAGGAGCTCCTGGACGTCGAGCAGGCGGCAGGAGTCGCCGTTGATGGCGTACTCGCTCTGCCCCGACCGGAACATCAGCCGGCTGATCGTGACCTCGGTGTAGTCGATCGGCAGGGCGCCGTCGGTGTTGTCGATCGTGAGGAGGACCTCGGCACGGCCGAGCGGCGGGCGCGACGAGGTGCCCGCGAAGATCACGTCCTCCATCTTGCCGCCGCGCAGCGACTTGGCGCCCTGCTCGCCCATCACCCAGGCGAGCGCGTCGACGACGTTGGACTTGCCCGAGCCGTTGGGGCCGACGACGGCGGTGATGCCCGGTTCGAGCCGCAGCGTGGTCGAGGACGCGAAGGACTTGAAGCCACGCAGCGTGAGGCTCTTCAAGTACAAGCGTCCGTCCTTTCCCCGACCGACTCGGCACGGCCCGGGAGTTCTACGAGGGGTTCACCAGGCCCGGTCCCTGCGCACCATACCGGCCGGAAGCCGTCTCACCGGCATCTGACATCCCCAAATGTGCCACGAACGCTCGTGTTTCGCGGGGGCTCCCGGGGAAACCGCCGCGGCCGCGCCGCTCCGTGGCCCGGCCGTGACACTCATCGTCCCCGGCGCAGGAGCCCCCTGCCGGCGCCGCGGACCGCCGGCCGGAAAAGGTTCGATCTTTGCCCGGACATCTCTCGCGGCGTCACATCTCCCGTGCCGTACCGCGTCGGGGAGAATTCACCCGCCCGTCGGGTAGCGGCCTGACCTGGGAAGATCGTGATCAGGCATATATTTCCGAACTGATTGCCTCCCCGTCCGAGACGAGGAAGAAGCTTGGGAGAGCGCGGCCGCCGACAATTTCCGGGCAACAAAAAGGGACGTCATGATCGACGTCCCTTTTACGGAGCGGCCTGACCCGCTAGGTCAGCGCCGGTTCGCGATCGCTGGCGCTCAGCGCCATGACTTCGTTGTCAGCGACCGCCGCGAGCGCGTCGTTCTCGGTCTGGAGCCGTACGAGTTCGGCCTCCAGGTCACGGACACGTTGCTGAAGGCGCCGCATCTCCGCAACCATGCGGGGGTCCGGACCGCCGACGTGGCCGAGTAGAGCCTTCGCCATGATTAAGGGTCCTCCACGCTGAGTGACCAGCAGGAATGATCGCGCACATGAGAGTCGAATAGATGCGCGTAACAACTAGGGTCGCACCGGCGCGAGAGCCGGTCAAGACAGATGTCACAGACGCGTAACAACCTGTCTATCCAAGTTTAGCAGACTTCCGGAGACGATCAGCGTTCGATGAACCCGTGAAGATCCCCTCGGGGTTCGGTCCACCGTTCGACGACGCCCGTGACCATTCCGGGAGTACCGCCGCCGCGCAGCTGCGCGAGCAGATCGTCACAGGCGTCGCGCGTGCCCTCGGCGATCACTTCGACGCGTCCGTCCGTCAGATTGCTCGCCGAGCCCGTGAGCCCCAGCTCAAGCGCTCTGGAGCGTACCCACCAACGGAACCCGACGCCCTGGACGCGACCGCGAACCCAGGCGGTCAGCCGTGTCTGCTCCTCCATCCTCCGGGATCCTAGCCGCGCCGGCGAGGCTGATCACGCACGGGCGAAGCCCGGCGCGGGAAGGTGATTGGAACGATCCCGCGCGGGCGCCTGACCGGCGCTTTCGCCGATCTTGAGCGGGGGTCCCAGCGCGCGGCCGGTCGGCACGGGCGTCGAGTAGCACTCCGGACGAACCCGGGCAACCCGTCCGGCCGAAGCCTCGTGACCGGACCCGGACGCCCGTACCGGACCATCCGGAACCCGTGGCCCCTGACGGGGAATGGGCCGAGGCGGGCGCGGCGCTCCTGGTTGTACCGTCCAGGGACGTTGGTCGATCGGGTGATGGGTGGTTTGCCGCCGGTCGCGGTGTGGGGTCGGTGGTGATTGTAGAAGTGGAGCCAGGCGGGGAGGGCTTTGCGGCCGGCGTGTTCTGAGTTGTAGAAGCGGCCCAGGGCCCAGCCGTCGGCCAGGGTGCGGTGGAAGCGTTCGGATGCCCAGCTCGGCGCAGGCGTCTTGCCAGGCGTGGGACTTGCAGACCGACCCGTTATCGCTCAGCACCGGCCGATGGCGTTGCGCCCTACCTCGATCGCGGTGGCGGCCTTCTCATCATCGTGGATCTGTGCGTAGGCCAGGCGTGTGCGGTCGTCGATGACGGTGTGGACGAACGCGGTCCCCAGGCACGGCTCGTAGCGGGTGTTGCGGTTGCCGGTACGGTTCGCGGTGGCCTCGCGGTTGCGTTCTGCCTGGACTCTGCCGACATGGCGCCGGCCGCCGCCATCAGGGATGGTGCCGAACCTTTGTGACGTCCACGTGCAGCATCACCCCGGGCCGGTCGTGCTCGTGCCGCCTGATCCGCTCCCCGGGTGCCGCGCTCGATACAGGACAGGCGGTTGAGCCGGCACCGCCTCGGCACGGCATCTCGACGATCAAACGCGCCGGCCGGAGACACCCACGCGGGGCCAAGACAGCGTTGGCGCGGGACACGAAGGCCTCCTGGCCGATGGAGCAGTTCCTTAGACAGCTCCACTCCACAACCGGAAGCCTTCACCGATCACCCACCTTCACACCGTGTCGCCACACAAACTCAACCAACCTGCCTGGGCAGTACACCTAGCCAGGCGTCTGTACGGATCGCAGGGGCCGGTGGGTGGCTCCGGGTGGGTCGGCCGTCGACGGGGCGGCGCTCGACGAGGCGGCCCGTGCGACCCGCGCCAGCGCCTACAACTACGCGCCTGGTCAAAATGCCGGGGCCCTGCCAGGGCGTGTCCTGCGGCTACCTGCCCGGATATGGCGCCCTCGCCATGTCCCGGACACGGCAACCCCCGGCCGGGTGCCTACGAGGGGTGTTCAGTAGCGCGCTCGGCGCGGGCGGGGCTGGCACGTGGGGCAGGTGTAGGAGGAGCGGTTCATGAACGCGTCGCGCCGGATCGGGCTGCCGCAGCGTGGGCATGGTTCGTCCTCGCGCCCGTACACGTTGAGTGACCGGTCGAAGTAGCCGCTCTCACCGTTGACGTTGACGTACAGGCTGTCGAACGACGTTCCGCCCGCCAGGAGGGCGGCCTCCATGACCTCGCGGGCCGCCGCGAGTACGCGCTCCGCCTCCGGGCGGTTGAGGGTCTCGGTGGGGCGGGCCCAGTGGAGGCGGGCCCGCCACAGCGACTCGTCGGCGTAGATGTTGCCGACGCCGCTGATCAGCGACTGGTCGAGGAGCGCGCGTTTGATGCCCGTGCGGCGCCTGCGCAGCGCGCGGACGAACGTCTCCTCGTCGAACGCCTTCTCCAGCGGGTCCGGGGCGATGTGCGCGATCGGCAGGGGGACGCCGTCGGACGTCTCGGTCAGCATGAGGTGCCCGAACGTGCGCTGGTCGATGAACCGCAGGTCCGTCCCGCCGTCGGTGAAGGTGAGCCGCGCCCGCAGGTGCTTCTCGTACGGCCGGTCCGACTCGCCGACGATCAGCTGGCCGCTCATGCCCAGGTGGGCCAGGAGCGTCTCGTCGTCGCCGACGGGCAGCCAGAGGTACTTGCCGCGCCGGCACGCGCCGGAGACGAGGCGTCCCGTCAGGCGGGCGGCGAGGTCGGAGGGGCCTTCGGTGTGACGCCGGGCCGCGCGCGGGTGCAGGACGGTGGCGGTCTCGATGGTCCGCCCGGCCACCCAGCGTTCGACACCCCGGCGTACGACCTCGACCTCAGGCAACTCGGGCAACGGCGGTCTCCTCTACGCGAGCGTCACTCGGGGCGGGTCGCGGACTGCTCACGGATCGCCGTCCACGCCGCCTCGGCCGCCTGCTGCTCGGCCTCCTTCTTCGAGCGCCCCTCGCCACGGCCGTACTCCACGCCACCGACCGAGACGACGGCGCGGAAGCTCTTCTGGTGGTCCGGGCCGCTCTCCTCCACGTGGTACTCGGGCACGCCGAGCTCCTCGGTGGCGGTCAGCTCCTGCAGCGAGGTCTTCCAGTCGAGTCCGGCGCCGAGGCTGGCCGAGCGGGTGATCAGGGCGTCGAAGAGCCGGTGGACGAGCGCGTCGGCGGCCTTCAGACCCTGGTCGAGGTAGACCGCGCCGATCACGGCCTCGAGCGTGTCGGCGAGGATCGACGCCTTGTCACGGCCTCCGGTGCCCTCCTCGCCGCGCCCGAGGCGGATGTAGGCGCCGAGGTCGAGCTGGCGGGCGACACCGGCGAGCGCCCGCATGTTGACCACGGCCGCGCGCAGCTTGGCGAGCTGGCCCTCCGGCAGGTCCGGGTGGCCGCGGAACAGGGTGTCGGTGACGATGAGGCCGAGCACCGAGTCGCCGAGGAACTCCAGGCGCTCGTTGGTCGGCAGGCCGCCGTTCTCGTACGCGAACGAGCGGTGCGTGAGGGCCCGTTCGAGCAGGGCGGGATCGGGGGCCACGCCGAGCGCGGCCTCGAGTGCGCCGCGATCGGACACCGAGTGGTCGGGCTTCATGCGGTCCTCCCTCTGTGGGAGGCGGCATTGGCGGAATTCACGATCTTTCCTCCGCGGAAGGTTCCGCGAGGGCGAGGCGCACGCCGGGGCGTCTCCCGGCGTCCGCCACGGCCTCGGGCGAGTCTTCGTCGCGAGACGAGCGGGGGCGGCGCGCCGCCCCCGCGTCGTCAGAGACTGCCGGAAACCCTCGCGCGAGGGTTTCGGCCAGGCTCTCAGGCCACGTCGATGACCTGACGGCGGTTGTACGTGCCGCAGGTCGGGCACGCGGTGTGCGGCAGCTTCTCGTCGCGGCACTGCGGGCAGCGCACGAGCGTGGGCGCCTGGGTCTTCCACTGCGAGCGACGGTGCCGCGTGTTGCTGCGCGACTTCTTCCGCTTGGGTACGGCCACGTCAGCCCTCCTGGTCTTCTTGTCGTTGATCCAACATGCCCTGCAATGCCGCCCACCGGGGGTCGACGGCGTCGTGGTGGTGATCCGGCTCGGCGTCGGCCAGCCGGACCCCGCAGTCCGAGCACAGTCCAGGACAGTCGTCCTGGCACAGCGGGGACAGCGGCAGTGCGAGCACCATCGCGTCCCGGACGACCGGCTCGAGATCGATGAGATCTCCCTCGAGACGGCGTTCGTCGTCTTCGGCGTTCTCGCCGGAGCGAGTGTCGTCGTAGACGTAGAGCTCCTGGAACTCGACCTCGATCGACGAGGTGAGCGGATCCAGGCAGCGCGCGCACTCTCCGGAGAGAGGAGCCCGCGCCGTACCCGTGATGAGTACGCCCTCCAACACCGCCTCGAGCCGGATGTCCAGCTCGACGTCGGCGCCCTCGGGAACACCGACCATCTCGACGCCGAGATCCGCCGGAGCCGGCACGGTGTGGGAGTCCTTGCGCATCGATCCCGGCCGGCGGCCCAGGGCTCGTGTGTCGATCACGAAGGGGTCGCGGGGATCGATGCGGGTCAGGTTGTTCCTACTTCCGTGAGGCATGGCGCATCACCGCCGTCGGGCAAGGTCGATTGGCTAGGTTACCGAACGCGGGCCCTCATCCCCAACTCGGCCACGGCGTGGACCGGTCAGGACTCCGCGAAACGGCGGGTGAGCCGCCGCTGCACAGGCTCGGGCACCAGGCCGGACACGTCTCCACCGTACTGCGCGATCTCCTTGACCAGGCTGGATGACAGGAAGGAGTAAAGCGGGTTGGTGGCCATGAACATCGTCTCGACGCCCGCCATCTGGTGGTTCATCTGGGCGATCTGCAGCTCGTAGTCGAAGTCGCTGACCGCGCGCAGGCCACGGACGATCACCGGGATGCTGCGCTCGCGGCAGAAGTCGACGGTCAGCCCGTGGAACTTCTCGACGGCGACGTTGCCGTACTCCTTGGTGACCTCGCCGATCATCTCGACGCGTTCTTCGACGGTGAAGAGACTCTTCTTGGAGATGTTGATGAGTACGGCGACGACGACCTCGTCATAGAGGCGCGACGCGCGGCTGATGATGTCGAGATGTCCGTTGGTGACGGGGTCATAGGAACCCGGACAGACAACACGGCGCACGAGGTGGGTCCCCTCTGCAAGGAAGTCGTCAGTGGCCTGCGGCGTGACCGTACCAAAGCGTGCCCTCGCCGTAACGACGGGCCCTGTCCTCGGTATACCCGGACGGCCAGGCGACAGGCGCGCCCCGCGTGGCGCGTTCGACGGCGACGAGGGCGCCGGGCGCGAGCCAGCCGTTGTCGCGCAGATCCTCGAGCATTCGGGTCACGGCGTCGTCGGTCACGGCGTACGGGGGGTCCGCGAAGACCAGGTCGTACGGCTCCGCCGGAGGCCGGCGCAGCACGCGTTCGACCCGGTCGGCGGCCAGTTCGGCGCCGGGGAGGCCGAGCGCCTCGACGTTGGCCCTGATCACTTTGGCGGCGCGCGGCGACGACTCGACGAGGAGCACGTGGGCGGCGCCGCGGGACAGGGCCTCCAGGCCGACCGCGCCGGACCCGGCGTACAGGTCGGCCGCCCGCAGGCCGTCGAGCTCGCCGAGCAACGAGTGGACGGTCGCGAACAGGCCTTCGCGCGCGCGGTCGCTGGTCGGCCTGGTGTCGCGGCCGGTGGGCACGGAGAGCCGCCGGCCGCCGGCGGTTCCTGCGATGACTCGGGTCACGCATTCAGTGTGGCCCAGCGGGCCGGCCGCCCGGCTCATTCCGGCCCGCCACGCAGCGCTGCGAATTATTGACAGATCGCCGTCAAAGCAATTTGAAAAAGCTACTTGTCGTGACAAACTAATCGCTGACCGTACGGCAGGCGCCCCTCGGGCCTCCCTTCCCGAGACAAGCGGTGATGGGGGTGTCACCTCACGGACGGCCCTCCCGACCTGGAGATTCCTGTATGCGAAAACGCACGAGACTGGCCACGACCGCCGGCGTGACGGTCCTGGGCTTCACCGCCATGAGCGGCATGGCCCAGGCCGAGACCAGCGGGCCCCTCGACCTGTCCGGCACGCTGGGCAAGACCATCGACGGCGTGGGCAAGACCGTCGACGGGGTGGTCAAGCAGACGACGTCCGGCACGCGAAGCTCTGAGAAGCCGGCCCTCCGGGTGAACCTCCCGGTGCATGTACGGCTGGGCGCTCCGCGTCGGTCCGGCGGCGGCACCAAGAAGCCCGGCCGCTCCGGCCCCGAGGTGAAGGCGGGCGTGAAGGCGTCGGTCGACGCCTCGACCGACGGGGTCAGGGCGAACGTGAGCCTTCACCTGTGCGCCCACCCGCCGCAGCAGTGCGGGCCGGTGCCGGCTCCGCCCAGCCCGATCCCGCCCGGCCCGCCGACGCCTCCTCCGGCGCCGCCGGTCGG
>NZ_JBHLZP010000379.1:0-7956 GCF_042429965.1 Actinoallomurus acaciae | reverse complement strand
CCCGCCCGGAGGTGGTCCCCGCCCGGAGGTGGTCCCCGCCCGGAGGTGGTCCCCGCCCGGAGGTGGTCCCCGCCCGCCCGGGGGGCTCAGCCCACTTCCATTGTCAAGCACTGGAATCCTCGGGCGGAAGACCGGCAGGGCGGCTGTGGATAACCCGTGCGGAGGGCTGGGCTTTCCTCGTGCTGTGTCGGGCTGCTGTATCGGGCTGAGGGCGGGATCCTCCTCGCGCTCTCTCAGGTCGAGGGTCCGGCGCTCCTCGCGCTGTGTCGGGTCGAGAGCGGGGTCCTCCGAGCGCTGTCTCAGGTCGAGGGTGCGGCTCTCCGAGCGCTGTCTCAGGTCGAGGACGCGGCTCTCCCAGCGCTACCTCAGGTCGAGGGCGCGGCTTTCGCCGCGTCGCCTGGCGTCGGAGGGCTCCGTACCCGCCGCTACCAGCGATTTCGTCAACTGCGGCAACCGGGTGAGATTCGGGGAATAGTCCTGCCGCGTCAGGTGATTGGACTCTGGGTGGCCCATTGGGCCGGTCTGCGTCCCATCGACTCCCTTCTGATGCCTTATGACGCTTCAGCCTGTCTCCTTCCGAGTCACCGAACCCCTGAACCTCATCCGCCGCCGGGCTCAGCCGACGGCCGTGCTCGTCGGGCGGCTCACGGCGACCGCCACGGCCGCGTACCTGATCGCTCTGCTGTTGCCCGGCACGACCACCAAGCCGACTCTCGCGCCGTTGACCGCCCTGCTGGTCCTCCAGGTCAGCCTGTACCGGACGATGCGCAGCGCGGTCCAGCGGATCGGCAGCGTGGTCGGGGGCGTCCTGCTCGCCGTCATCCTCGCCATGGTCCTCGGGTTCACCTGGTGGACCCTGGGCCTGGCCATCGGGGCGGCGCTCGTTCTCGGCCATGTGCTGCGCCTCGGGGAGCACATCCTCGAGGTGCCGATCAGCGCGATGCTGATCCTGTCCCTGCCGACCGGCGTCAACGCCACCGACCGGGTGGTGGAGACCTTGGTCGGTGCAGCCGTCGGGCTCGGGGCCGGTCTGGTCCTGTCGCCGGTACGCGTCCAGCCCGCCGAAGAGGCGGTCGAGGACGTCGGGCTCGAGATGGGCCGGCTGCTCCAGGAGATGGCCGACGGGCTGCGTCACACGCCCTCGCACGAGGAGGCCGTCGGCTGGCTGAACCAGGCGCGCACGCTCGGCAAGGAGCTGGGCCGGGTCGACCGTGCCCTCGGCGACGCCGAGGACAGCATCCGGCTCAATCCCCGTGCGACCGGGTTTCCGCACGCGTCCCTCGTGCTCCGTACGGGACTCGACTCCCTGGAGCACCTCTGGATCAGCATCCGCGTCCTCGCGCGCGTCATCGCCGACAGCACGCGTGAGCGCGAGGACCCCACGTTCGGGCGTGCCGCCCAGGAGCACCTCGTGGGCATGCTGGAGGACCTCGCCGCGGCCATGCGCGTGTACGGGCTCGTGATCAGGTCCGAGGTGGCCGGCGACACGGGCCACGCGGACGGCGAGCTCCGGAGGAGCCTGGGCCGGGCCGAGCACCATCGCGACCTGCTGGCCGAGGAACTGCTGAGGATGCCCGCCGGCGACCCCGGCGAGTGGTCGCTGCGCGGCGAACTGCTGGCCCACCTGGACCGGCTGAGGGACCAGCTCCGGGTGGAGCATCGTACGCACGCCCGGCAGAGCCGGTCGCACCGTCTGCCGGTGCGGCGCCCGCAGGTAGCGGGCGGGTCCCGTCGCAGGGTTTCGCGTCGGGCGTCCTGGCGGGGTTCCCGCCGTTCTCAGCCGCGCCCGCATGGTGCAATCTGAGCGGACCTCCGCCGACATGCCCGGATCGTCATTTGTCTCCGGCGGGTTTTCGGCCGGAGATGCGCTTTCGAACCAGGCCGAGCGGCTTTATACGGTGATCGACCGATAAGAAGGCGATCGGCCCTACGCCGCAAGTCGAGCGTCTTCACGGTGAAAAGTGACATCTGCTCGCTATGCGGCGCGACGTCCCTGGCCGACCCGCCTCGGCATCCGCGTACGTCCGGCGTCCGTAGGCAGCGGAATGTCGTGCCGTGTCGTAAAAGTGAACCGACGAAAGCGGCTCCGACACCCTCTTCTCATCGTCTACCGCGCCACAACGACCCTTTGCGCTACGACCCGCCTTAGCGACCTACAAAGCCGGACAAGAAGCACCAATCCACGTCTCACGACGGACGAAATCGGCCGTTCTCCTAAGCGGCATGATCTGCACCGTAATCATTAGCTCAAGAGGATAGTGATCTTGGTCGTACTGCCCGCATTGCGGGAATGAGGGGGCTGGTGGCGATGCCGGCAGCCGGGAGGAGTCCGGGCTGCCGCTGACATCTAGGGGGGACCCATGAGGGTCAAGACTCTGACCCTGACAACCGCTTCAGCGGCCGCACTGACCATCGGCTTGGCCTCACCTGCGCTTGCTCTGGCGTCAACGGCCGACATGCTCGGGGCAGTGCACAACCAGACGGGTTTCGGGGCGCACCACCAGGGTGTGCTCCACAACGGGATGCACCAGGTGGCGCTTCCCAAGGGTGACGATGACGACGACGAGGGCGACGACGACGGTGGCGGCGACGACGCCGAGATCGGCGGAGTCCACCGCTCGACCCACCACGGCCCGCGTGGCCTCTGTGGGGTCGGCGGCCACATCGGCGGGCTGGCCCAGGGCTGTGGGGAGGAGTCCGGGGACGACGATGACGACGACGAGGGCCCCGGCGGTGGCGACTATGCCTCCGAGGACAACAACGCCTGCTGTGCCGCAGGGCACGAGCGCGTGACGGTTTCGCGCCCGGCTCCGGCTCCGGCTCCGCGGCGCCACTACATCCCCACGGGTGCGGTGCGCACGGGCTTCGGTGGCACGCAGGGGACGAACGTCCCGCTGGGTGTCGCGGGGATGTCTCTGCTGCTCGGCGGTGCGGGACTCCTCCCGCTGGCCCGCCGGCGTCTCCAGGCCAGTGCCCGTTCCTGATTCATCGGCACGACCGCGTGGCGGCCGTCTCCTTACCGGGACGGCCGCCGCCCTGATCGCGGCGGGCTCGGCGGTCCTGGGGTTCGACGCCTGTCAGAACTCCGGGCCGCCGCGGCCTGCTCCGGACGCGGCCCGGCCACGGGCCGCGGTCCCGTCGTCGGGGACGGTGCTGGCGGCCTCCACCCCGGTCCACGTCGACATCCCGCGGATCGGCGTCCACTCGAAGCTGCTGTCCCTCGGGCTCCAGCACGACGGCACCATCGCCGTGCCGCCCCTGGCCAAGGCGCAGCTCGCGAGCTGGTACGACAAGGGGCCGACACCGGGGGAGCGCGGTCCGGCCGTGATCGTGGGGCACGTCGACACGAAGAAGGGCCCGGCGGTCTTCTTCAAGCTCGGCAAGCTGCGGCCCGGCGACTCCGTCGACGTGACGCGCAAGGACGGCAAGGTGGCGGCGTTCTCGGTGGACTCCGTGGAGAACGTCTCCAAGGCTCATTTCCCGACGAAGCGGGTGTACGGCGAGGTCGGCTTCGCCGGGCTCCGGCTCATCACCTGCGGCGGGGAGTTCAAGGGGCACAGCTACGACGGGAACACGATCGTGTACGGGCACCTCATCGGCCAGCGGCCCCGGTGAACGGCTCTTTCCGACGCGTGGCCTTTCGCTTCCGGACCGGGGATGGTTAACGTAAGTGATGCCGGTCACAGCGAGTCGGGAGGCCATATGCGCATCTCAGAAGTTCTCCGGAGGAAGGGCGGAGAGGTCGCGACCATCGAGCCGGAGGCGACCGTCCGCCACCTGCTCACGCTGCTCGCCGAACACAACATCGGCGCCGTCGTCGTCTCCACGGACGGCACCACGATCGAGGGCATCGTCTCCGAGCGCGACATCGTCCGCAGGCTGGGGGAACGCGGGGCCGGGCTGCTCGACCAGCCGGTCTCATCGATCATGACGGCGACCGTACGGACCTGCGCGCCCAGCGATCATGTCGAGGATCTGCGCGCCACGATGACCGAGCACCGCATCCGTCACGTTCCGGTCGTCCGCGACGGGCGGCTCGCCGGCATCGTCAGCATCGGTGACGTGGTCAAGTCCGCGATCGCGGAGCTGGAGAGCGAGCGCGAGCAACTGGTCGACTACATCAGCCGTTGAACGGCCGTGCCGAGGGCCCGCGGGAGCGCCGCCGCGGGGCCGGCGGCACCATGGAGGGCATGATCGGCCAGCCTTTGACCTTGTACTCCATGGACGGCGTGCGCATCGACGCCGGACACCTGCCCGGCGCGGACGGCCTGTGCGTGGTGCTCGCGCACGGCTTCACCGGCAACCGGCGGCTGCCGGCGCCCCGCCGCATCGCCGCCGCCCTCAACCGCGTCGCCGGCGTGATCGCCATCGATCTTCGCGGGCACGGCCGGTCCGGCGGCCTGTCGACCGCCGGCGATCGCGAGATCCTCGACGTGGACGCCGCCGTGCGCCACGCGCGTCGCCTCGGGTACGAACGCGTGGCCCTGGTCGGCTTCTCGATGGGCGGCATGATCGTCATTCGGCACGCGGCCCTGCTCGGGGGAGTGGACGCCGTCGTGTCGGTCAGTGCGCCCGCCCGCTGGTACTACCGCGACACCAGGCCGATGCGCCGCGCGCACTGGGCGATCGAACGCCGCGCCGGCCGGATCGCCGTACGCATGGCCCGGCGAACGCGCATCACCCCGCGGGGATGGGTGCGAGAGCCCGAGGCGCCCTACACCGTCGCGGGGCGCATTTCTCCCGTGCCGTTCCTGGTGGTGCACGGTGACCGTGACCCTTTTCTTCCGGTCGAACACGCAGAGCAGTTGTACGATGCCGCGGACGAGCCGCGCGAGCTGTGGATCGAGCCCGGCATCGGGCATGCCGAGGGCGCCATGACCCCCGCGCTCATCGGCCGTATCGGCGATTGGGCCGCCGCCCGTTCACGAGAAAACCGCCGTACTCCTTCCTAACCAGGATTGATTACAAAAAGTATTTCCGAGAGTCACTGAGAGCACCGCCGGGAATGCTCTAATCCGCTACCGTTACGCACCATACGGGTAACGGTGACGCGGGTCGCCGGGTGCGCGTGCGGGCGTGCCGTGTGGCGATCCGCCAGGTGCGTGCGCCCGTTCGTGGTTCGGGAGGCGCGGGTGAAGAGGCTGCTGGCGGTGACAGTGGCGCTGGTCGTGCTCGCCGGATGCGGCAGGGACGGTCAGGTGCCCACCTCGGCGCCCGTCGGCCCCTCGCAGTCGAGCACGGTGGCGATGCCCGCGTTCCTGCGGGTGACCGGCCGGCCCACCAGTTCGATGATGGCCGTCGTCTGGCGCAATGGCGTCGCGACGATCACCAGCCGGCTCAGTGGACGGAAGGTCACGATCGCCGGGAAGGCCGGGCACTACACGCGGAACGGGCGGCTCCTGGCCGTGGTCCGGACCTACCGCGACGGCGTACGGCTGAAGGACGCCCAGGGCGTCACCCTCTGGCGCGCCCGCATCTCGCGAACCCAGGTGGAGATCCGGCGCGGTGAGACCGAGGTGCGCTACACGTTCCGGCCGTACGGCGACGACCGGATCATCGTCCGGCAGGGCACCCTCCTCGTCGGGAACGTCCGCGCCGTCGAGAACGGCGCCGAACTGACCGACGCGAGCGGCGTGCGGCAGGGAGTGTCCTCCTCCCGTCCGGGCGACGACATGGCCGTGCTGCTGTGCTCCGAGATCCCCCCGGACCTGCGCGCGATCTTGACCGCGGTCCTCCTTCGCCGCCGCTGACCTGCGGAGTGCGCCCGCCGTACGGTCCCGCGTCAGGACGGGCTCGCCGTACGGCAGTCGATGAGGACATGGCCTGACGGAACCGTCCGGACGTCGGCCACCTCCAGCCCGGCGGCTCCGGCCAGCGGGCGGTAGTCGTCGGGGTGACGCTCCCGCCCGCCGCACAGCACCAGCATGCGCAGGTCCATCTCGGCCGACACGGCGGGAGCGTCGCCGGTGGTGCCGTACCACTCGACGATGACGACGCGACCGGCCTCGCCGGCGGCCTCGGCGCACCGGCGCAGGATCGCGGTGGCCGGCTCGTCGGCCCAGTCGTGCAGGACGCCGCTGAGCAGGTACACGTCCGCGCCGGCCGGCAGCGGGTCGAAGAAGCTCTGCCCGGAGAACTCGCACCGCCCGTCCAGCCTGCGTTCGGCGAGGAACCGGCGCCCCCGGGCGACGGTGTCGGGCAGGTCCACCAGCGTGCCGCGGAGACCGGGGTCGCCGCCCAGCACCTCGGCCAGCAGCGCTCCGGTGCCGCCGCCCACGTCGACGACGTGCCGCACCCCGGACCAGTCGTAGCCGGTGACCGACGTGGTCCGCATCGAGCCCGACATCGTCTCGTCGAACGAGGCCGCCAGCGCCGGGTCGGCGGCGAGGTGGTCCCAGAACGGGGTGCCGAAGACGGTCTCCCACGCGGGCCGGCCGGTGCGGACGGTGTGCATCAGCCCGGTGAACGCCAGGTCCATCCGGCCGCCGAACCCGTCCAGATCCAGCCACAGGCGCATTCGCGACGGGTGGTCCGACCGCAGCAGATCGGCCGTCTCGTTGGTCGTGAACCGGCCGGGCGAGGGCTCGGCGAACACGCCCTGGCGGGTGAGGTGGCGCAGTAGCCGGTGCAGCGCGTCGGCGTCCGTGCCGGTCCGCTCCGCCAGCTCGTCGACGTGCCGGGCGCCGCCGGCCATCAGGTCGGCGAGCCCCAGTGTGGCGGCCACCCGGACCGCCATCGGCGTCGCCAGGTCCATGACCGGAGCCAGCAGCTGCCAGGCCGACGGCTCGCTCTCGTTCGATGTCATGGACCGCACCGTAACCGCGGCGCCCACCGGCCGGCTTGGACGAATGTGACCTGCTCGCGGCCGTCTCCGGCGGGCGGGACCGGCACCGGCCCGGACTCGGCGGCGCCGGCCGGAGCCCGGCTTCTCAGTTCGTTCCGGCGTGGCTCATAATGTAGAACGACGTCCCGTACGACGGAACACCAGGGAGCCGGAATGGACCATGTCGCGATCGAGCGGGCGATCGGGGAGGCGCGTCTGCTGCCCGTACTCCGCACTCCGGACGCCGGTGGAGCCGTACGGGCGGCTTCGACGCTTCTCGATGCGGGCCTCGGTGTCGTCGAGCTCACCGCCACCACGCCCGGCTGGGTGGACGCACTGCGCGAAGTACGGAAGGCGTACCCCGGCGCGGTGCTCGGCGCGGGCACGGTGACCGCCGAGGCCGACGCGCGCCGCGCGGTCGAGGCGGGCGCCGACTTCCTCGTCAGCCCGTACCCGGCCGAGACCGTCCGCGCGTTCGCCGCCGACACGGGCACGGTGTTCCTGGAGGGCGGGTTCACGCCGGGCGAGGTCGCCGCGGCGTCCGGGCGCGGCATCGCCAAGCTGTTCCCCGCGCACGTCGGCGGCCCGGCGTACCTGCGTTCGGTCCTGGCCGTCCTGCCGGGCGCGCGGATCGTTCCGACCGGTGGTATCGGCCTGAGCGAGGTCCGCGCCTACCTCGACGCGGGCGCGTACGCGGTGGGCGTGGGTTCGGAGCTGGTCAGGTCGCCCGACCCGGCCGCGGCGGTACGGGAGCTGCTGGAGGCGCTGTCGTGAACGAGCGGAGCGAAGAGCACGAGTCCCCCGTCGCTCTCCCGGCGAAGGAGGGCTCGTGAAGGGCGATCCGGACGTCGTCGTCATCGGCGAGCCGCTGGTGGAGTTCTCCGCGGCCACGCCGTTGACCAGCGCGGACACGTTTCGTCTGTCGTTCTCCGGCGACGCGCTCAACGCCGC
This sequence comes from Actinoallomurus acaciae, assembly GCF_042429965.1. NCBI lineage: Bacteria > Bacillati > Actinomycetota > Actinomycetes > Streptosporangiales > Thermomonosporaceae > Actinoallomurus > Actinoallomurus acaciae. The sequence continues at coordinate 182 of NZ_JBHLZP010000379.1, read as the reverse complement.
CGTCGCGGCCGCCGCGGCCGGGGCGCACGTCGCGCTGGTCACGCGGACCGGAGAGGACGAGTTCGGCGAACGCCTGATCGCCTTCGCCGAGGCGCACGGCGTCGACACGCGCTGGATGTGGCGCGGGCCGGGCCATTCGGGCGCGTACGCGGTCGGCGCGGACCCGGCGGGCGAGCGCGCCT
>NZ_JBHLZP010000378.1:0-7957 GCF_042429965.1 Actinoallomurus acaciae | reverse complement strand
CAGGGCGGTGCCGCCGATGACCGCGTTCGCGGCCGGCGCGGTGAACGGGCCGGCGAGCAGGCCCGCGCCCAGCAACGCCGCCGAGGCGACGGCGGCGAGACGGCGTGGGAACAGGGGCATGGGGGGACCTCCGTTCGGATGGGGCAAACCTAGCGGTACCGGACACCGTGCGCGAGCCGATGAGGAGACCGTCCCTTCCGCGCCAGGTCCGCCGCGCGCTCGGGGGAGCCGCCCCGCGGTCGCTCAGCGGTACGTGCGCCCGGTACGGCTGGAGAACCGTGCGGTGAGGCCGCGCGGGATGAGCCGGCCGGCGCCGACCAGGGCCTTGTACTGCAGGCCCGGCACGCTGACCGTGAGCCCGCGGCGGAAGTCGCGCAGGCCGGCGGCGACCACGTCGTCGGCGTTCAGCCAGAGCGCCGAGGGCAGCCGGGACATGTCGATCCGCGCCCGCTCATGGAACTCGGTGTGCACGAACCCCGGGCACAGCGCCATGACCGGCACGTCCGGAAAGTCCTGCGCGGCCGCCTGGCTGAAGCTCACCACCCACGCCTTCGAGGCGCCGTACGTGCCGCGAGGGAAGAACGCCGCCACCGACGCGACGTTGATGACCCCGCCGCGGCCCCGCTCGCGCATCGCGGGCAGCGCCGCGTACGTCAGCCGGAGCACCGCCTCGCAGTGCACCCGCAGCATGGTCAGCTCGTCGCGCAGCGGGACGTCGAGGAACCGGCCCTTCTGCCCGAACCCGGCGTTGTTCACGACCAGGTCGGCGCGGCGCGCCGCCTCCTCGCCCTTGACGATTCCCTCTTCCGTCGACAGGTCGGCGACCACCACCTCGGAGTCCTCGTACTCCTCGGCGGCGCGAGCCAGGCGCTCGGCGTCGCGGGCGAGCAGGATCAGGCGGAAACCGTCGGCGGACAGGCGGCGGGCGAACGCCGCGCCGATGCCGGCCGTCGCGCCGGTGATGAGTGCGGTGGGCATGCCGCGTACGTTACTGGGCCGTTCTTCCCGACTCACCCGGCCCGGTGCGAACCGAACCGGCCCGGCGTGCATCTACTCTGTTCGCGGAGCATTTCTGCGCCGCTCTGAGTTACGACGGGGGTAGTGCGGTGACGGGGATCGCGGAACGCATGCTGCCGCCCGCCGAGGAGACCGGCGGCCCGCGGCGGCACACCGGCCGCATACTGGCGATCGTCTGCGGGGCGACGGGCCTGCTGCTGCTTGCGCTCGTCGTCTTCCAGATGGTGCGCCCGCTGCCGTCGGCCAGGCTGCGCCTGGTCACGCCCACGAGCCACACGGTCCCCGGAGCGCTGCACCTGCCGTGGCCCGCCGCCGGCCAGGCGGTGCTCGAGGTCGACGGCGTCGGCCGGATGGGCGCCTCCGGCAGCGGGCTGCCGACGCCGACCGCCAGCGTCGCCAAGGTGATGACCGCCTACGTCTTCCTCCAGGACCACCCGCTCCGCACCGGTGAGGAGGGCCCGACGTACCGGATCTCCCCGGAGGAGGCCGCCCGCCTGCAGTGGCGCATCGCACGCGACGAGAGCCACGTCGACGTGGTGGCGAACCAGCCCTTCACCGAGCGCGAGGCCCTTGAGGCGCTGATGGTCGTCTCGGCCAACAACATCGCGCACGAACTGGCCCGCTGGGACGCCGGCGGCGACGCGCCGTTCGCGGCCAAGATGAACGCCACGGCGCGCCGGCTCGGCATGACCGCCACCCGCTACACCGACCCGAGCGGCTTCGACCCGACCACGGTCAGCACCGCCGCCGACCAGGTGCGCCTGTTCCGCGCGGCGATGCGCATCCCGGCCTTCGCCGAGGTGGTGAGCAAGCCGAGCTTCACGCCGCGGACCGGCGGCGAGACCCGCGCGGGCAGCGACACACTGCTCGGCTCGTACGGCGTCATCGGCGGCAAGACCGGCTACACGAGCCAGGCCGGCGGCAACTACGTCTTCGCGGCGCGCACGAGCGGCCGGCTGATCATCGGCGCGGTGATGGCCCAGGCGCAGGCCAGCAGCTCGGCCGTTGCCATCTCCGCCGCCCAGCCGCTGCTCGTGGCGGCGGAGAACTCCCTGACCCGCGTGACGCTGGCGCCACGCGGCGCCGTGGTCGCCCGCGTCGACGACGGCTTCGGCCACCGGATCCCGCTCGCCGCGACGACACCGGTCACGACGACGGCCTGGCCGGGCCTGACGGTACGACTGCGCGTCGAGGGCACGGTGCCACGCCACGCACGAACGGGCCGGACCATCGCGTCGATCGCGGCGGGCCCCGACCACACCCGCCTGCGACTGACCCGCCCGCTCCACACTCCGAGCCTGCTGAACCGCCTCACCCGCCTGATCTGAGCCGACTCCCGCGCGGGGTCGATTCCTGCGCAGGGCCGATCCCCGTGTCAGGGCCGGTGCGCGCGGGGGCTGGTCCGCGTGTCAGGGGCGATTCCCATGCCGGGGCCGGGCCCTGTGTCACGGGCGATCTCCGTGAAGCCGGTCCCCGTGCCAGAGCTGGTCCCCGTGCCAGGGGCGATCCCCGTGTGGGAGCCGGTCCCCCGTGCCAGAGTCGATTCCCGTGTGGGAGTCGATTCCCGCGCCGGGGCCGATCCCCGTGCCAGGGTCGATCCCCGCGTCGGGGTCGACCCCGTACCGGGGTCGGCGTTCGTGCCACGCTGTCGATGCTTCGGGAGCCGGGCCGTCACCGAGCTCGGGTCGGGGGTGTTCGTTCGCGGCGTGACATCGACCCACCCCCGCTCCTCGGAGTCCGTGTGCGGGCGTGTCGAGGTCGGCTGGGGCACCCGGCGGAGGCGCGGCGGCCGCGGTCGGGCCGGCGGAGCCAGCTCGCCTCCCTCGACAGGCGGGGACATGGTCCTGGCGGCGGGAGACCGGCGTCCCCCCCGGGGGGCCTCGATCACGCCGCCGACCGCGCGTGGGCCGCACCCGTGATGTGGTCCAGACATTGAGGCGTCCTGTGGTCGCGCTGGGGTGGTGGAGGCCGAGGTCGGTCGGGACGGCAGGGGGCCGAGGTCGGTTGAGTCGGCAGGGGGCGAGGTTGGCTGGGGTGGTAGGTCGGCTCTGGGGTGGTGCGTCGGCTGGGGTGGTGGGGGTCGAGGTCGGGGCGTCGTGAAGGAAGACGGTGGCCCGCCCGGCTCCGGCCCCGGCTGGTGTGTGGCGGAGTGTCAGGCCTTCACGCGGAAGTCGCGGGGGTCGGGGCGGCGGGTGGCGCGGCGGTAGGCGAACGTGTGGCCGGGCCAGTTGTTGACCATCTTTCCCTCGGCCGTCATGTACCAGCTCCGGCAGCCGCTGGTCCACACCGTACGGCGGAAGCGCCGCTGCAGCGCCCGGTTGAAGGCGTTCTGCACGTCAGCCCGCACGTCGATGTACGTGGCGCGGGTCAGCGCCCGGACGCAGCCGACGATGTAGTTGAACTGCGACTCCAGCATGTAGATGATCGAGTTGTGGCCGAGGTTGGTGTTCGGCCCGTAGAGCAGGAACAGGTTGGGGAAGCCGCTCACCGTGATGCCCAGGTACGCCTCTGCGCCCCCGCGCCAGGCCTCCTCCAGCGTGCGTCCGCCCAGGCCCCGTACGGTCATCGGGGCGACGAACCCCTGCGTGCGGAAACCGGTGCCGTAGATGACCGCGTCGACCCGACGCTCCCGTCCGTCGGCGGTGACCACGCCGTGTTCGGACAGCCGCTCGATCGGCGCGGTGACCAGGTCGACGTTCGGGCGGTTCAGGGCCGCGTAGTAGTCGTCGGACAGCAGGATGCGCTTGCAGCCCATGACGTACGCCGGCGTCAGTGCGGCGCGCAGGCCCGGTTCGGGGACCTGCTCGGCGAGCCGCCGGAGGAAGGCGCGCTCGACGAGGCGCATCAGGCGCGGCGTGGTGACGAACGCCAGGCCGCGCGCCTCGAGTCGCGTGTAGAGGTTCGCCCGGCTGAGCGTCCGCAGCATCGGCGCCCACCGCAGCAGGCGCCGCTCCCACGTCGCGTACGGCCGGTCGGCCTTCTCGATGACGTACGGCGGCGTTCGCTGGAAGACGTGCACCTGGGCCGCCTGCTCCGCCACGTGCGGCACGAACTGGATCGCGCTCGCCCCCGTACCGATCACCGCGACCCGTTTGCCGGTCAGGTCGTAGTCGTGGTTCCAGCGGGAGGAGTGGAAGGCCGTGCCGGCGAAGGCGTTCGGCTGGTCGGGGTAGGCGGGCCGGTTGAGCTGTCCGCACGCGGCGACGAGGGCCCGGGCGGTGAGCTCCTCTCCGGCGGTCGTACGGATCCGCCAGAGCCCGTGCTCCTCGTCGAAGGCCGCCTCCTCGACCTCGGCGCCGAACCGTGGCTCGATCCCGTACTTGGCGGCGCAGGCGCGCAGGTAGTCCAGGATCTCCTCCTGCGGCGGGAAGCGGCGTGACCAGTCGCGCCCGCGTTCGAAGGAGAAGGAGTACAGGTGGGAGGGGATGTCGCAGGACGCGCCCGGGTAGACGTTGTCCCGCCAGGTGCCGCCGAGGTCGTCGGCCTTCTCCAGCACCGTGACGTCGCGAACGCCCGCCCGGCTGAGCCGGATGGCCATGCCGATCCCTCCGAAGCCGGCCCCGACGATGACGACGCTGAGCGGTTCGGACATGAGCAGCCTCCCACCCGCATGAAACCAGAACGGGGTTCGGCTGGGAACCCCGCCGGGTCAGCGCTGCCGGTAGTGGAAGGTCACGCCGTACGTCCCCGCCTTGGGGGACTTGGCGACCTTGACGCCCGTGAGGACGAAATGCCCGATCGTCGCGCTGTGGGGGACGGTCGTGGCGGTGATCGTCCGGTGGGTTCGGTGGGCGACGTCCGTGATCGCGACGCGCATCCGACCGGCGTGCAGCGCGCCCGTGTGCACGCGGAGGCCGCCTGCGGTCTTCAGGCCGCCCGGGGTCTGCCACCACGTGGCCGCGTGGTGTTCGGCGCCGGCCGACGCCGAGGGGCTCGGGGACGCCTTGCGCGCGGCCGCGCGCTCCCGGCGCACCGCGCCGGCCGGGTCGCTGCACCCCGCCAGCATCCCGATCGCGACGATCATCGCCGGCAGGCCTGCGCCTCCGCGCATCACTCGTTGGAACACGAGGCAAACCCTATCGGCGTCGGCGCACCCCTTCGCGGGCGCCGAGCTTGGCCAGCAGGCGTACGAGGGTGTCGCGCTCCTCACCGGACAGTGTGCCGGCCCACAGCTGCTCGCGGTCGTTGTGCGTGGTGAACGCCGTGCGGATGGCCTCCTCGCCCTCGTCGGTGAGGCTGAGGCGTACGGCCCGGCGGTCCTTCTCGTCGGGCACCTTGCTCACCAGGCCGTCCCGGCTGAGCGTGCCGACGAGCGCGGAGACCGCCTGCCGGCTCATCCCGGAGAGTTCGGCGGCGCGCTTGGCCTCCATCGGGCCGGCGACCCAGAGCGTGAACAGGAGCCGGAACCCCGGATAGCTCCAGCCGCGTGGGCGGTGCACCACCGATTCCATGTCGTACACCACCATGTTCGTCACCCGGTAGAGGGTGAGGATGAGGCGCATGGCCTCCGGGTCGATCCCCGGGAGCCGGTCCCGGGTGCGCTCGACCGCGGCGTCGACGAATGACCAGAAGTCGAGGTCTTGTGCGGTCACGCACCACAGCTTAGAGTCGAATGCGAGAGTAATCAAAGCTTTGATTAATCGCGGGAGGCGAAATGCCCTATTACCGCGCAATCGGGGACGTTCCCCGCAAGCGTCACATCCAGTTCCGCCGGCCCGACGGAGGACTGTACGCCGAGGAGCTCATGGGGGAGGAGGGCTTCTCCTCCGACTCCTCGCTGCTGTACCACGTGCACCTTCCCACGGCGATCGTCAAGAGCGAGGGCGTCGACCCGCCCGCGCCCGCCGGCGGCGCGAGCCCGAACCACCCGCTGATGCCGCGCCACTTCAAGCCGCACGACCTGACCACGGGCGGCGATCCCGTACTCGGCCGCCGCCTGCTCATGGCAAACGACGACGTACGCATCTGCTACGTCGCCGCGGACGCCGACGGCGACCTCTACCGCAACTCCGTCGGTGACGAGTGCGTGTACGTCGAGAGCGGCACGGCCCGGCTGGAGTCGACCTACGGCGCGCTGGACGTCGGGCCGGGCGACTACGTCGTCATCCCGACCGGCACGATCCACCGTTTCGTCCGCACGGGAGGCGGCCTGCTGCGGATGATGGTGTTCGAGGCCTCTGGGCACATCCGGCCGCCGAAGCGCTACCTGTCGCAGTACGGCCAGTTCCTCGAGCACGCGCCGTACAGCGAGCGCGACCTGCGCGCGCCGGCCGAGCCGCTCGTGCTCGAGGGCGAGGACGTGCCGGTGCTCGTCCGCCACCGCGGCGGGCTGTCGCGCCTGACGTACAAGAACCATCCGCTCGACGTCGTGGGCTGGGACGGCTGTCTCTACCCGTTCGCGTTCAACATCCACGATTTCGAGCCGGTCGTGAAGCGTACGCACGCGCCGCCGCCGGTCCACCAGACGTTCGAGGGTCCCAACTTCGTGATCTGCTCGTTCTGCCCGCGGCCGTTGGACTTCCACCCCGAGGCCATCCCCATCCCGTACAACCACCACAACGTCGACTCCGACGAGATGATGTTCTACGTCGGCGGCGACTATTCGGCGCGTAAGGGATCCGGCATCGATGTCGGCTCGATCAGCCTGCATCCGTCCGGATTCACCCACGGCCCGGCACCGGGCGCGGTCGAGGGCGTCATCGAGGCGGTCCGCAAGGGACACACGGAAACGACCGAGATGGCCGTCATGGTGGACACCTTCCGCCCGCTGAACATCGGCCACCAGGCGTCATCGGTCGAGGCGGGAGACTACGCCTGGACGTGGGCGCGCTAGGACCTGCCGCGAAGCCCCACCGTCCTACCGGGCGGCGCGGACTTCCAGACAGGCCCGGCACGCCGGTCCTCCCGGGGTCCTAGGCCAGGACCGGGACGGCGGCGAGCAGCGTGCGGGTGTACTCGTGCTGCGGCGACGTGTACAGCTCATCCGCGTCCGCCAACTCGACCAGCGCGCCGTTCCGCATGACCGCCACCCGGTCGCTCACCTGCCGCACCACCGCCAGGTCGTGCGACACGAACACGATCGTCAGCTCGTACTCCTCCTGCAGGCCGCGCAGCAGATCGAGGATCTGCGCCTGTGTCGAGACGTCCAGCGCCGACACCGGCTCGTCGCAGACCAGCAGCTTCGGCCGGAGCGACAGGGCGCGTGCGATGCCCATGCGCTGCCGCTGGCCGCCGGAGAACTCGTGCGGGTACCGGTCGTGCCGCGCGGCGTCCAGCCCGACGCGTTCCATCAGCTCGCGTGCGGTCCGCAGCGCCTCCCGGTCGTCGGTGCCCTGCACCCGCAGCGGGTCGGCGATGCTGTCGCCGACGGTGCGCCGGGGGTTGAGCGAGGAGACCGGGTCCTGGAAGACCATCTGCAGGTCCCGGCGCACGGGCCGCAGCGCGCGCTCCGACAGCCGCGTGAGGTCGCGCCCGTCGAACACGATGCCGCCCGAGGTCGGCTCCAGCAGCCGTACGATCATCCGGGCGAGCGTGGTCTTGCCGCTGCCGCTCTCGCCGACCACGCCGAGCGTCTCGCCGCCCAGGATCTCCAGGGATACGTCGTCGACCGCCCGCAGCACGTCGCGGCGCAGCCCGCCGCCCGGCCGCCGGAACTCCCGGGTGAGCCCGGTCACCGTCAGCAGCGGCTCCTCCGAGGATGAGCCCGGGGGAACACGCTCGCGGCGGTCCGGGCGCGGCGTGTCGAGGCGGGGAACGGCCGCCAGCAGCGCGCGGGTGTACGGCGCGGCCGGCGCCCTGAGCACCTCGCCCACCGGCCCCTCCTCGACCGCCAGGCCGTTCTGCATGACCAGCACCCGCTCCACCGAACGGGACACCACACCCAGGTCGTGGGTGACGAGCAGCAGCGCCATGCCGGTGTCGGCCCGCAGCTCGTCGATGA
>NZ_JBHLZP010000377.1:0-8021 GCF_042429965.1 Actinoallomurus acaciae | reverse complement strand
ACGCCCGCACGCCCGGGGCGCCCGTGTCGTCTCGATCTGCTCGGGGGCGTTCGCGCTGGCCGCCGCGGGCCTGCTGGACGGCCGGCGGGCGACCACCCACTGGCAGTACGCGGACCTGCTGCGCCGCCGCTTCCCTCGCGTACGGGTCGACCCGGACGTCCTCTACATCGACGACGGCGACGTGCTGACCAGCGCCGGCAGCGCGGCGGGCCTGGACCTGTGCCTGCACCTGGTGCGCCGCGACCACGGCCCGAACATCGCCAACGCCGTGGCGCGCCGGCTGGTCGTCCCGCCGCACCGTGAGGGCGGGCAGGCCCAGTTCATCGAGGCTCCCATGCCGAGCGACCTCGACGACGACCGGATCACCGGCACCATGGCCTGGGCCCTGACGGACCTCCGGCGGGAGATCACGGTCGAGACCCTGGCGCGGCGTGCGCACATGTCCACGCGCACGTACCTGCGCCACTTCGCCCGCTGTACGGGGACCAGCCCGATCCGCTGGCTGATCCACCAGCGGATCCAGGCGAGCCTGCCGCTCCTGGAGCGGACCTCGGCGCCGATCGAGGAGATCGCCCGTACGGTCGGCTTCGCCAGCCCGGTGACGTACCGGTCCCACTTCACCAGGGCGATGCGCACCTCGCCGTCGGCCTACCGGCGTGCCTTCGCCGTCGCGTAGGCCTCACACGCGACGGCCGACGGTGAGCACGGCCGACCAGTGCCGGGTGAGGCGTCCGTCCGGCCGGGCGGCGAGGCGGCGGCGGATCTCGGCGTAGAGGTGTTCGCGCCGCTCCGGGGCCATCGCGATGTGGCCGGAGAAGGTGTCGAGCAGCGCCAGGTACTCCTCGGCCGTGTAGCGCCGGGCCCAGACGTGGCGGCGCGTGCCCACGACCTCGAACCGCCCGGACGCCGCGAAGTCCGCCGCGTGCGGGTCCGGCTGATCCTCGGGCCGGGGCGGCGGCCATGCCTCCTCGCGCTCGCCGAGCGCTTCGTACACCTGCTGGATCTCGGTGAAGAAGGGGTCGAAACCCGCGGGGAACGCGTGCCCGGCGTCCCACACGGCCAGCCGTCCGCCCGGTCGCAGGAGCGCGGCCGCCTTCGCGTACCGGACGCCTGGGTCGACCCACTTCCACGCCGTGGCCGCGTACACGAGGTCGTACGGGGCTCCGGCGGGCTCCCACTCCTCGAACGACGACGTGACCACCTCGACCCGCGGGAACCCGGCGAGCCGGCGCCGGGCCTCCGCCGCGAGGGCCGTGCCGAGTTCGACGGCGGTGATGCGGAACCCCCGGCGGGCGAGCGGCAGCGTCGCCTTGCCCGGCCCGCAGCCCACTTCGAGCAGCCGCGCGGACGGCGCCACGCCCGTCAGGGCGAGCAGGTCGTCGTACAGCGCGTCCGGATATTCCGGCCGGGCCCGCTGGTACAGCGAGGCCACCAGGTCGAACGTCTCGCGAAGCTCCACGCCCCCACGTTCTCACGGCCGGTGGTTGACTTGCCCGATGCGACCAGAGGAGACGGACGCGATCGTCGAGGCGCTCGGCGGCACGGTGACGGTGTCCACGCTGGCGGGCGGCTTCTCCCACGAGACGTGCCTGATCACGTACGGGGGAGGCCGGGTCGTGGCCCGGGTCGGCGGCCCCGACCCGGCCGTGGAGGCGGCGGTGATGGCGACGGCCCGCCGTCACGCGCCCGTCCCGGAGGTCATGGCCGTCCTTCCCGCGACGGAGCGCACCCGGGCCGTCATGCTCGTGGAGCACGTGACGGGCAGGCTGCTCGCCCGGGTGCTCGGCGACGGCGCGCGGATGCGCGAACTCGGCGAGGAGGTCGGGAGGGTCGTCGCCGGCATCGCCGCGGTGCGCTTCGACCGCCGGGGCTTCTTCACCGATGAGTCGCTGACCGTCGGCCCGGAGCGTCCGTGGTCCGAGCAGCTTCCCGAGGTCGCGGACAAGTGCATGGCCGCGACGTCCGACGCCCGGCTGGACGAGGCCACGCGGCATGCCTGGGTGGACCTGTGCCGGGCCTGCGCCCCGGCGCTCGCCGCCGTCGACGGCCACACGCGGCTCGTGCACGCCGACCTCAACCCCAAGAACATCCTGGTCGCCCGCACCCGCGCGGGCTGGCGCGTCGAGGCCGTCCTGGACTGGGAGTTCGCCTACTCCGGCTGCCCGTACGGCGACGCCGCCAACATGGGACGCTTCGGGGACGACTACCCGGCGGCCTTCCTCGACGGCTTCCGTACGGGCTTCGCCGATCATCCACCCGCCGGCCTGCCGCTGCATGAGGACTGGGGCTACCTGGGGCGCGTGCTCGACATGTTCGCGCTCAGCGACCTGGTGACCCGCCCCGCCGGCCATCCGGTGGCCGACCAGGCGGCGGAGCGGATCCGGCGCTGGACCGCCGGGGGAGTGCCCCGCTCGCTCTGAACCGTGGCCGCGCGGGGCCGCATCGGCCGCCGTGTCAGCCCAGCTTGACCAGCCTGACGACCTGTTCGAGGAAGACGATGCCGTCGATCAGGTCGAGCCGGGCCGGGTCCAGCGGGAAATAGGCGAAGTCCCGGGAGACGCGCGGGGCGGGCTTCGTGACGGCCTCGGCCAGGCGGCGGGCGTCGATGAGGGAGCGGTCCCACGGGAGCGCGGACAGGATGCCCTCGACGGTGTCCGGGGGCGGGGTGTCGTCGCCGACCGTGCCGAAGGCCGAGGCCAGGAAGGCGTACCGGTCGCCCAGGTACGTCCCGGCGATCGCCCCCGCGCTCCACCACTCCAGCGACTGGTCGCCGAACGGCATGACGCTCTTGTTCCGTTGCAGGTGCAGGTTGCCGGCGAAGACCAGGGCCGGGCCGTGCTCGGCGACGGCACGCAGGTTGGCGGCCATCATCGCGCCGCGCAGGGCCGACAGCCGGGTCCACCGTGCCGGGGACGCGTCGGCCATCCAGTGGTGGTAGCGGAGCAGGCCGGTGGCGGTGCGCCCGTACAGGGCCGCCCGCTCCCGGTCCTCCGCGCCCAGCCGCGGCGCCTGCGTGTCGAGCAGCGCCACCAGGTCGTCGGCGATCAGCCGCAGCCGCTGAGCGTCGGCGGACCGGCCGATCGACTGGGACGGATCCATGGCCGTGGCCTCGTTCGACCACCGGTCGTCCGGGCCCAGCAGTGTGTCGAGGGTCTCCCGGGTGCAGGGGAGCGGGCCGTCGAGGAGGGCGTGGAGGGCGGTGAGCGCCTGGCGCGGGCTCGCCGCCCAGTACTCCAGCGGGCCGTCGAATCCGAAGAACCGCAGCTTCTCGTCGTGTTCCTCGTTGTACGCGCGCATCCAGCGCACGAGTTCGCGGTTGGCCGGTGACGTGCCGAAGCGGTGGCTGAAGCCGCGTTCCATGACGTCGTCGAGCGTGCCCGTGCCCGTCGTGATGTGGTCGTCCACCACGAGGCCCATGAGGCAGTCGCTCTCGATGGCGAACGACCGGTAGCCCTCGTGCTCGACCAGATGCCGGAAGATCTCGTTGCGCAGCTCGCCGAGTTCCCCCACGAAGTGCCTGGCCTCGCCCAGGCCGAGCAGCAGAGGCCGGGCGGGAAGCGACCGGAGGAACGCCGATACGCTCGCCCCGTCGAGCGGCCGGGCCGTGTCCTTGATGTCCATGCATTGAACGGTATCGTCGAACACTCGGTGGAGACTTTTTCCTGAAAACCCTGCTCTTACCTCGAAGGACCCTCAATCGGCGATGCATCCATGAGGTCGGTGGCCGAACGCCCAGCGGCCTCTCACCGCGAAAATTCCAGGGGGTCGCCCCCTCTGCGCAGGCCACGACCCCACCCCGGCTTGGGAAGCTGGTGGCATGAACACCTCTGCCCATGACGGCTCGCGTGCGGGTTATCGGCGGTCGGCGGGGTCGCCGCGTGGTGAGGCGCGACGGCGCGAGCTGCTCGATCGGGTCACCGACGACCTGGCGGTGAACGGGCTCGTGGACTTCTCGCTCCGGCGCGCCGCCCGTGCGGCCGGTACCACGCACAAGGTGCTGCTCTACCACTTCGACGGGGCCGAGGACCTGCTCCGGCAGGCCGTCTTCAACCTGCGCGAGCGTCGTATCGGCAACGCGCTGCCCGCCATCGCCGCGCGGGGCGGCACGCTCGCGGACGGCGTACGCGCCATCTGGCCGATCCTGATGGAGGAGGAGCCGGGGCTGCGGCGGGTGCTCGACCAGGCGATGGGCCTGGCGATGTACGACCCGGCGCGGTACGTCGAGCTGGGGCGGGAGGCATCGGGGCAGTACCTGCCGCTGCTGCGGTCCCTGTGCCCGGACGGCTGGACCGAGGAGCGCAGGACCCGGGTCGCCCAGATGGTCCTCGCGACCCTGCGCGGCTTCCTGCTGGAACGGCTGATCGGTGAGGACGACGCGGGGGTCGGCGCGGGCGTCGAGGCCCTGGTCGGGATGCTGGAACGCGAGGAGGCCGCCGGCTAGCCGTACCCCCTGCGGAGCACATGCGAACCACATGGTTCACTTCTCGTAGGAGAGTGGAGGTTCGCCATGGACGGAAACAGAACCGGCGGCACGAAAAAAGAGGTCACCCTGTCCGGTGGCGTCATCGAGTACGAGGACACCGGCGAGGGACCGGTACTCGTCCTCCTGCACGGCCTGATGATGGACGCCTCGCTGTGGGACGGCCCGGTCGCGGACCTGTCCGCCGACCACCGATGCGTGGTCCCGACGCTGCCCCTGGGCGCGCACCGCCGGGCGATGGATCCCGGGGCGGACCTGTCGCTCCCGGGCGTGGCGAGGCTGGTGGCGGAGTTCCTCGACCGCCTCGACCTGCGCGATGTCACCCTGGTCGGCAACGACACGGGCGGCGCGCTCGTCCAGCTCCTCATCGGCGAGGACCGGCCGCGCGTGGCGCGGGCGGTGCTGGTCTCCTGCGACGCCTTCGACAACTTCCCGCCGGGCCTGACCGGCCGCACGCTGGTGCGTTCGGGCCGGTTGTCACCGCGGCTGTTCGGCCTGTTCATGCAGCAGATGCGGCTTCGTCCCGTACGGCGCCTGCCGCTCGCGTTCGGTCACCTGACGAGGCGGGGCGACGCGGCCACCGCGCGGTGGATGCGTCCCGTGCTCACCCGGCCGGAGATCCGCCGCGACACCGTACGGGTCCTGCGGGCCGCCGCGGCGGACCCGGACGTGATGCTGGCCGCCGCCGAACGCCTGCCGAGGTTCGACCGCCCGGCCCTGGTGGTGTGGGCCGTGGAGGACCGCGTCATGCCCCTGGACCACGGCCGCCGCCTGGCCGCCCTCCTGCCGCAGGGACGCCTGGCCGAGGTCGACGACAGCGACACGCTCATCCCCCTGGACCGCCCGGCGAGACTCGCCGAACTCATCCGCGCCTTCACCCGTGGGTGAACCCGGGTCCCGTCTACCGGCCTTCTATCAGCAGGCCGGGTTGGAAGCCTCGCAACAGTGATCGCGCGTTCTCATCGGGCGAAGCCGCCGGTGCCGGCGAATACCTCTTCAGGGTCTCGATCAGATATTCAGGAGGCTGACGCCTGCTGCCCAGCAACTGCGACTCGTCGACGACCGGAGCGTTCGTCAGTTTTGCCGCGGCGATGATGGTGGCTATCGAGAGAACGACGGAGAGGTTGTCCCGCCACGGGGTGACCGTGATCCATCCGCCGAGTTCCGGATCATCCGGGTCACCGAAGTCCTGCAGGCTGAACGTTGTCGAATGCTTGCCGTCCGCTGTCGAGATCCTGATGTCGAGGTCGGCCTGGCCGACGCCGATGACCTCGCCTGTGGCGTCTTCGGGGCTCGGGAACAATCGAATCCGGGGAAAACCTATGTCGTCAAGGGCCGCCGTGATGGACCTCAGCAGCTCCGCCACTGAAAAGCCCTGGTTGACTCGTGTCCACCATTCGACCGCCACCTGTCCTCCCGCGAGTAGCTGTTAAGGGAATTTAAGCCATCCGTCCGCCGTGCGGATATAGATCTGTCCGATCGACTCGCGTCCCGGAATCTGCGACAGTGGCCCGTTCTTTGCGAAGTCGGCTAGTCGGGTCGCCGACATGTTCGGCGCCTTGATATACAGCGTCACGTTATCGTAGCCCGCGTTGGTCGCCTGGCTCTCGGCTTTGACCGCGTGTTTCAGCACGGCGGACGGGGACGTTCCGGAGTACTCCTTGAGGCTGACCGACCGGCCGTCGAGCCAGCCGTCGATGCCTTCGAAATTATTCGTCGGTGGCCCGGTAAACTCCTTCCCGCCGAGATGGTCGGCGAGTTCTCTGGCCTGTGCCTCCTCGGCGTCCGTGAGCTGATTCTTACTGATCGTGACGGCCGACCTGCTCAGACCGGCGGCCTCTCGTTCCGAAGCCGGTAGCACTCGTGCGAGGTCCCTCAGCGCCGAACCGACGGCCTTCATGCGAGCCACGACCGCTCCGATGAACTGGCGGAGCAACGCCATCGCGCGGGCGGTGATGCCGCCGGCTTCGGCCGCTTCGGCGGCCTGGCCGGCGGCCTCGCTACCCCCCGCGGTGGGAGCGGCCAAGAACGCGGCGACGATCTCGCCGACGATGAACGTGAGGGCGAACTCCCACGCGAGTTCGTCGAACTGGCGCTTCAGGTCGCGGATCGCCTGGGCCTGGTCCCGGCAGGAACGCTCGGTGTGCTCACACGCCTGCAGCGTCAGCGTCAGCGATCCCTTGTTGTAGTCCACCAGCCGTTCCACCTGGCGCTGGAACCCGTCGGCGGCCGGACCTTCGCTTTCGGCCATCACGTAGGCCGCGTAGTGCTGGGTGTCCTCCCAAGCGGTGCGTAACGCGGTGGCGAGGTCTCGCCACGCCTCGGCGGCCTGTTCCATCAGTTCCGGCTTGCCCCGGGGGAACGGCCCGAAGAAGTAGGTCGCCCCGCTCCGCTTCCACGCGTCCGGGTCCGGCGATGCCTCCGGAGCCGGACTCGGAGTTCGCGGCGGCGTCGGTGCCGTGGTCTTCGGTGGGGCGGGAGGGGTCGACGCCGGGGGAGTCGGCGACCGGTTCGGGGTTGGATTCGGAGTCGTACGTGGTGGGCGCGGCGGGGAGCTTTCGGGCACGTCCGGTGGAGGCGGGAGCCCGCCGGTGCCATGCAATAATCGCGATTCCCGGCTCGCGGCCTGAGCGATCCGGTCGACGTCGGCATTGACGTTCTCCTGGGTGACGCCGTAGTTGTGCGCCGTTCGATGGACGCCGCTCGCCACCGCCCGCAGGTTCGCCGCGCACTGCTGCGCCATGACCAGCACGGAGTGCTGCGCCGGTCGGTAGGATTCGGCGAACGACTCGTCCGGCCAGGACGACCCCCAAAAAGGTCCTAATCCTTCCAGCCGCCGCTGCGCCGCCGCCCCGGCCCGCGATAACGTCGAGCCCGCCGTGTCGAACCTGGGTGCGTAATACAGCAACACCTCGACGGAGAACCGGACCGAATCCTTGTCGCCCGTCATGTCGCCACATCCCCTGTTTCGGATTGGCCGATTTCTAGCGTGGGTGATGCCGAACAAAGCCTGCGATACGGCTCTGGCCCCTATCCTTGCCGAATGCTCAGAACACCTCCATTGTCCACCGTTCCAGAATTGGCCGAGTTGCGCGAGGTCTGCCAGCCGGGCGCCAAGCTGCGGAGCCGCAACGGTGAACACTGGGCGGGCCGCCTGTACATGCGACGGATCTCGTTGCGCCTCACCCGCCACCTCGTCCGTACCCGGGTGACGCCGGACGCCCTGACGTGGACGATGGTGGTGTGCGGCGTCGCCTCGGGTCCGGCCCTGCTCGTCCCCGGCCTGGCGGGGGCCGTGTCGGCGGCGCTGCTGTTCCAGCTCTTCCTGCTGTTCGACTGCGTGGACGGCGAGGTGGCCCGGTGGCGGGGCCAGAACAGCGCGACGGGCATCTACCTCGACCGGCTCGGCGCGTACCTGGCCGACGCCGCGCTCCTCGTGGGGGCGGGCTTCCGCGCGGCCCGCGGCGCGTCGCCGGCATGGGTGTCGGTCGGCCTCGCGGCGGCGCTCGGCGTCGTCCTGCTGAAGGCCTCCACCGACCTC
>NZ_JBHLZP010000376.1:8106-8557 GCF_042429965.1 Actinoallomurus acaciae | reverse complement strand
CGGCGGACCTGGCCCGGCTGGTCGCGCCGGTCCACCTGGTCCACCGGTACGGCACGGAGGCCCGCGACGTCATGGCCCTGGCCGCCGAGGACCCGTCGCTGCTGGAGCCGGTGGCACCGGGCTCGGCGACGATCGCGGCCGAACTGGCCTGGGCGGTCCGGCACGAGGGCGCGCTGGACGAGGGCGACCTGCTCGACCGCCGCACCCGCGTCGGTCTGGTCGCCGCCGAGCGCGAGGCGGCCCTCCCCGCAGCCCGCCGCGCCCTCGGCCGCGCGACGCTGCCGCTCTGAGAACATCCCCATCGCGCCCAGCCGGGAAGTGCGCGACCACAGGCGGAGCGGCCAGATCATTCCGCCGGGAGTTCTAAGCTGACCCGAGGCCCTGGCCGTCCGACTCGCGCGGGAGGACGAGTGAACCCCCACCTGCCCCGGCAGAACGCACGCACCCGCGG
>NZ_JBHLZP010000376.1:0-8035 GCF_042429965.1 Actinoallomurus acaciae | reverse complement strand
GGCGGCGATCCGGTCACCTGCCTGTGGGAGTTCGACGTCACGGCGGGCACGGAACGGCTCATCGTGGATCCCGGAGACGCGGCCGAGGATCTGTCGCCGGCGGAGGCGACGCGCCGCGAGCGAGCCCGCGAGCAGAGCACGGGAGTGACCGCGTACGCCACCGACCGTGCCGCGACCACGGCCGCGTACGCGCTGTCCGGACGGCTGTGGCTGGCCGACCTCGGCGCCCCGCGGACGACGGAGCTGCCCGCGGCCGGCCCGGTCGTCGAACCGCGCCCCGACCCGCTCGGCTCCACGGTCGCCTACGTCTCCGGCGGGTCCCTGCGCGTGATCGGCGTGGACGGCTCCGGCGACCGCGCGCTCGCCACGCCGGAGGGCCCGGATGTGACCTATGGCCTCCCCGAGCACGTGGCGGCCGAGTCGATGGGCCGCCACCGCGGGTTCTGGTGGGCACCGGACGGCTCGCGTCTGCTGGTCGCCCGGGTCGACAACGCACCGGTGGAGCGCTGGTACATCGCCGACCCGGCCGACCCGGCCAAGCCGCCCGCCGCGATCGCCTACCCGGCCGCCGGCACTCGCAACGCCGACGTGTCGCTGTGGATCGTCGGCCTGGACGGCGGCCGGGTGGCCGTCGACTGGGACCGCGTCGCCCTCGAGTACGTCACCGCCGTCTGCTGGAGCGGGTCCGAGCCGCTGATCGCCGTGCAGAGCCGAAGCCAGAAGACGATGCGGGTGCTGGCGGTCGACCCGCTGACCGGGGCGACGCGCCTGCGGCGTGAGGACACCGACCCGTACTGGGTGCAGATCGTGCCGGGCGTGCCGGCGCTCACCGGGAGCGGCCGCCTCGTCTGGACCGCGGATCTGGACGACGGCCGGCGCCTGCTGGTCGACGACCTGCCCGTCACCCCGCCGGGCCTGCAGGTCCGTCAGGTCGTCGGGGTCGACGGCGAGACCGTCCTGTTCACCGCGTCCGCCGAGCCGACGGAGATCGGCCTGTGGACGTACGCGCCGGATACCGGGGCGGCCCCGTTCGCCGACGCGCCCGGCGTCCACCACGGGTACCGCGCCGGCGGTACGACCGTCGTCGTCACGCGGTCGCTGGACCACGACGGCGCCCGGGTGACCGTGCACCGCGACGGGCGGCCGGCCTCATCGATCGCCTCGCATGCCGAGAGACCCGTCCTGACGCCCAAGGTGCACCTGCTGCGCGCGGGAGAGGGGGAACTGCGAACCGCGGTGCTCTTCCCGGCCGGGCACACACCGGGATCACGACGGCTGCCGGTGCTGATGGACCCCTACGGCGGGCCCGCCGGGCAGCGCGTCCTGGCGGCCCGGGACCAGTTCCTGGTCTCGCAGTGGTTCGCCGACCGTGGCTTCGCGGTCGTCGTCGCGGACGGCCGTGGCACGCCCGGCCGCGGTCCCGCCTGGGAACGGGAGATCTACGGCGACCGCGCGGCGCTCGCGCTGACCGACCAGGTGGCCGCGCTGCACGCGGCCGCCGAGCGCCATCCCGACCTCGACCTGGACCGGGTCGGCATCCGCGGCTGGTCCTTCGGCGGCTTCCTCGCCGCGCTCGCCGTGCTGCGCGAGCCCGGCGTCTTCCACGCCGCCGTGGCCGGCGCGCCAGTGACCGACCAGCGGCTGTACGACACCCACTGGAACGAGCGCTTCCTCGGCCATCCGGACGAGAACCCCGAGGCGTACGACCGCTCAAGCCTCCTGGCCGACGCGGAACACCTCCGGCGACCGCTCATGCTGATCCACGGGCTCGCGGACGACAACGTGTTCGCCGCGCACACGCTGCGCCTCTCGTCGGCGCTGACGGCCGCCGGACGACCCCACACCGTGCTGCCGCTGCCGGACGCGACGCACATGACGCCGCAGGAGGAGATCGCCGAGAACATCCTCGTCCTGCAGGCGGAGTTCCTGGAACGCGCGCTCGGCACGGACCGCCGGGACTGACCGCCATGGCCCGGCGGCTACCGCTGTGACGGCGGATGGCCGGGTGGCAGGACGTGGGCGGTGAAGGCGTCGACGGCGTTGATGACGGCTTCGAAGCGCGGCGAGTGGAACAGGTCGAAGGCGTGCTGCCCGCCGGGCAGTTCGGCGTAGACGACCGGCTGAGCCGACCGGCCGCGCAGGCGTTCGGCGAGGAGCCGGGCGGTCCCGGCCGGCGCCACGGTGTCGTGGTCGCCGTGGACCAGGAAGAACGGCGGCGCGTCCGGCCGGACATGGGCGAGGGGCGAGGTCCGCGAGTCCCCGTCGTAGTAGGGCCCGTAGTAACCGCCCAGGCCGATCACCGCCGCGACGGAGGTGTCCACGTGCTCGAAGCCGGGCTGGAGGGCGGGGTCATCGGCGGTGAGCGCGGCCAGGGCCGCCATGTGCGCGCCGGCCGAGCTGCCCGCCAGCACGATCCGACCGGGGTCGGCGCCGTACGCGGGGCCGTTCTCCCGCACCCAGGCGATCACCTTCTTGGCGTCCGCCAGGTGGTCGTGGAAGGTCGCCTGCGGGCGCAGGCGGTAGTTCGCGCTGACGCACACCCAGCCCTGGGCGGCCAGCCGGTACAGGAGGGGCAGGGACTGGCTGTTCTTTCGGCCCCCGGTGTACCCGCCGCCGTGCAGGTGGATCAGGACCGGGGCGCCGGTGGGCCGGGAACGGTGGCGGTAGAGGTCCAGGAGGTTGCGCCGGCCGGCCGGGCCGTACGACAGGCCGGGGATCCGCTCCACGGCGCGGTGGCGGCGGAAGAAGGGCCTGAACAGGATGCGCCCGTACGGCAGGCGGCGCGAGACGGGCACCTCCCCCAGGGCGCGTCGTACGGCGGGCAGCGCCTGGTGGCCGCGCCGGGCCACCAGGCCCAGGCCGACGAGGGCCACGGCCGCCGTCCCGTCGGCGACCGGTGTAGTCAGGTCGCCTTGGACGAGGGCCAGGACGGTGGCGGCCAGGAGCCAGGCGAGCGCCACGAACGGCAGTTCGCCCAGGACCACACCGATGAGGAAGCTCAGCTTGGCCAGCGGCCGAGGGCGACGCGGCGCCGCCAGCACGAACAGGGCACCGACCGCGAGGAGACCCACGGTGACGAGGTATCCGTAGGGCGGGTTCATCGGCGCACCGGCCCGAGGAGGGTCACGGCGTCGCCGGGGAGCGGGGCGGCCGCCACGGTCAGGCGGGGTCTTCGGCCGGAGATGTTCACGCCGGTCAGCATCGCGCGACCGGCCGGGCCGCCACATCGGGCGCGCGGTCGCGGCCCGTCCCTCCCCGGCAGGGGCCCGCTCCGACTTTGGTCGGACCGCCTCGAAGACCGGGGCTCCGGCGACGAGACGGCCCCCGCCCGGCGGGGCGGGGGCCGTCAGGCGTGGTGCCGGGTCAGCCGGAGACCGGGGCGCCGGTCTTCGGGTCGAGGGGCAGCCGGCCCGCCCTCGGGTGGCGGAAGTCCAGCAGGCCGCCGACGCCGCCGGCGCGTACGTCCATGGACGTGTCGCCGATGCGGCCCACTCGCCAGTTGTCCTCGATGAACCGCATGATCGAGGTCTGCTCGGCGTACGAGTGGTCGACGTGGTTGACCCTGGAGTACGGCGAGATGGCGAGCAGCGGCAGACGCTGGCTCGGTCCGCAGCGGTCCTGGTAGCCGCCCGCGGCCCGCGCGTTCGAGCACAGCGGCGTGTCCTGTGAGGCGTCGGACGAGCCGTTCGTGACCTTCGGCGGGACGTGGTCGTACCAGCCGTCGGAGTCGTCGTAGGCGATGAAGATCGCGGTGGACCGCCACTCCGGCGACTGCTGGATCTTGTTGATCGTGCTGACGAGGAACTGCTGCTCGTCCAGCGGGTCGGAGTAGCCCGCGTGGCCGTCCTGGTACGACGCCGCCTTCAGGAAGCTCACCGCGGGCATGCTGCCGGCCTTGAGGGCGGCGTCGAAGTCGGTGAGGTCGTAGTTGTGGTTGGCCTGGTCGGTACGGCCGATCGCGGCGACCGACGACGGCGGCAGGTGCTTGGGGTTGGCCGTCGACTTGTAGTACTGGAACGGGTCGTGGTGCGGGCTGTAGTCCACCGCCGGGACACCGCCGACGTTCTCGTGGGAGGCGCCGCAGACCGCGTAGCCGTTCGCCGAGCCGGTCGGCTTGAAGCCGCCCTGGAACCAGCCCCAGGTGACCTTCCTCCTGTTCAGCAGGTCACCGACGTTGCGGCCGGTCATCACGCCGAGGTTGTTCTTGGCCGTGTGGTTGCTGTCGGAGCAGTCGTCGTACGCCGGGTCCGGGTCGTTGATCATCGTGCCGACGCCGTCCTTGTCCGGCGACTGGACGACGTAGGGGTCGCTGACCTTCTCGTGCGTCACCGGGTCGACGGCGTAGATGCCGTGCGTGTTGCCGGAGACGAGGTCGATGGCGCCCGGCGTCGAGGGCCCGAACACCGTGTCCCAGTTGTTGTCGCTCATCGCGTAGTTCTGGGCGTAGTTCCACATGCCGGTGACGGTGTTGCCGTCGAAGTAGTCCATGACCAGGCCCGGCTCACCGAACAGGACCGGCTGGCCGGTGCACTTGTCCTTCTCGGTGTTCTCGACGAACTTGTCCATCTTGCCGCCGTTGACGGCCAGTTGTTCCTTGCCGTACGTGTGGTCCTGGTCGCAGGTCAGGGCCTGCTCGTGGGTGAGGCGCGTGGGGTTGTACTGGTTCGGGTTGTCGGTGAGCAGCTTCTTGCTCAGCCCGTTCACCTTCGGCGTGTGCCTCTTGGCGGTGAACTTCGTCCCGTCCGTGTTGGCCGCCTTTGGATACGTCCCGAAGTAGTGGTCGAACGAGATGTTCTCGTCGAACAGCACCACGACGTGCTGGATCGGCGTCGAGGTGCGAACCGGTGACCACTCGGCGGCGGTCAGCGCGCTCGAGGCGTTCTCACCGCTTCCGCAGCTCGCCAGCGTCAGCGAACCGGCGGCCATCAGGGCCGCGGCGATCGCCGCCGGTCTGTGCCTCTTCCACGTGCGGGGAGCCATTTACCCTCCAGGGTGACGACGGGGCGTCGATCATGTTGCCGGAACCTGAACGCGAGGTAAACAGCAGGTGGTGACGAAAAAGCGCCCCCGTCCGGCCAAAGCCGGACAGAGGCGCCTCTCGGTGAGCCCGGCTCAGCCGAACTGACGAGCGCCCGTCTTGGGGTCGAGGAAGAGCGCACCCGCCCGGGGGCGGCGGAAGTCGAACATGTGGCTCAGGTCTCCCGCGCGAGCGTCGAACGAGCCGTCGCCGATCTGGCCGACGCCCCAGTTCTGCTCGATGAAGCGCGTGATCGAGGCCTGCTCGGTGTAGTGGTGGTCGACGTAGTTGACCTTGGAGTACGGCGAGATCACCAGCAGGGGCAGACGCTGGCTGGGACCGCAGCGGTCCTGGTAGCCGCCGGCCATCCTGCGCTTGCCGCACGTCGCGGAGTCGTCGTTGGCGGCGTCGGAGGAGCCATTGGTGATCTTCGGGGCGACGTGGTCGTACCAGCCGTCGGAGTCGTCGTAGGCGATGACGACCGCGGTGGACCGCCAGTCGGGGGACTTCTGCAGCTTGTTGATCGTGCTGACGAGGAACTGCTGCTCGTCCAGCGGGTCGGAGTAGCCCGCGTGGCCGTCCTGGTACTCGCCCGCCTTCAGGAAGCTCACCGCCGGCAGGTTGCCCGCCTTGAGCGCCGCGTCGAAGTCGGTCAGGTCGTAGTTGTGATTGGCCTGGTCCGTACGGCCGATCGCGGCGACCGACGACGGCGCCAGATGCTTCTCGTTCGCGGTCGACCTGTAGTACGCGAACGGGTTGTGGTGCGGGCTGTAGTCGACCGCGGAGACGCCGCCGACGTTCGCGTGGGAGGCGCCGCAGACCGCGTAGCCGTTCGCCGAGCCGGTCGGCCGGAAGCCGCCCTGGAACCAGCCCCAGGTGACCTTCCGCCGGTTCAGCAGGTCGCCGATGTTCTTGCCGGTCATCACGGCCAGGTTGTTCTTGGACGTGTGGTTGTTGTCCGAGCAGTCGTCGTACGCCGGGTCCGGGTCGTTGATGACCGTGCCCACGCCATTCTTGTTCGGCGAGGCGACCACGTACGAGTCGCTGACCTTCTCGTGCGTCACCGGGTCGACGGCGTAGGCGCCGTGGGTCTGGCCCGAGACCAGGTTCAGCGCACCGGGGGTGGACGGCCCGAAGACCGAGTCCCAGGAGTTGTCGCTCAGCGCGAAGTTCTGGGCGTAGTTCCACATGCCGGTGACGGTGTTGCCGTCGTAGTAGTCCATGACCAGGCCCGGCTCACCGAACAGGGGCGGCATGCCCGTGCAGGTGTCCTTGCCGGTGTTCTCCACGAACTTGTCGACCTTGCCCGCGTCGACGGCCTTCTGCTCGTGGCCGTAGCTGTGGTCCTGGTCGCAGGTCAGGGGCTGGTCGTGCGTGAGGCGCGTGGGGTTGTACTGGTTCGGGTTCTTGGTGAGCAGCTTCTTGCTCAGCCCGTTCACCTTCGGCGTGTGCCTCTTGGCGGTGAACTTCGTGCCGTCCGTGTTGGCCGCCTTCGGGTACGTCCCGAAGTAGTGGTCGAACGAGATGTTCTCGTCGAACAGCACCACGAGGTGCTTGATCGGGGTCGTGGTCCGGGCGGGCGACTCGGCCGCGGTGAGCGACGTCGCTCCGCCCCCGCTCGTGCCGCAGGCCGCGAGCGCCAGCGAGCCGGCGGCCACCAGCGAAGCGGCGATCACCACCGGTCGCCGTCTCTTCCACTTGCCGGGACCCATCTTGCCTCCTGAAGGAATATCAAGCTCCGGGTCCTCGGACGGAATCCCGGGGGCCGTGTCGGTCCAGCGGGGATCCCATCGGATCGGGACGAAGATCGCGGTGATGGAAGGTGTCTTCCAGGTGAACAAGGCCCCATGTGGGATTAAAGGATCTTTGCCTGGCCTTCACCCGCCCTCACGGCGGCGGTGTTAACCCGCCGTACATCTACGCGAGGAGCGTTCGCCCGAGGAAGTCCTTGGAATCGCGTACGCCCGGCAGCGCGAAGAAGTACCCGCCGCCGAACGGGGTGATGTAGTCCACGAGCGGCTCGTCGATCAGACGCTCCTGCACGGCCTCGAACTGGCGCTTCAGGTCCTGCTGGTAGCAGGTGAACAGCAGGCCCATGTCGAGGTTGCCGACGGCGTCCACACCGAGGTCGTAGTTGTAGCTGCGGCGCAGGATCCGGCTGTCGGCGGTCTGCGGCGTACGGGGGTTGGCCATCCGGATGTGGCTGGTCAGCGGGATGACCTTCCCGATCGGGTCCTGGGCGAACTTGGGCTCGTCCAGCTCGTGGGTGCCGTCGAGGGGTGCGCCGGTCGCCCGGTCGCGGCCGAACATCTGCTCCTGCTCGGTGATCCCCACCCGGTCCCAGAACTCCACGAGCATGCGGATCAGCCGGATGGCGGCGTACGAGCCGCCGGCGGTCCAGGCCGGCTCGTGCGAACGGTCCGCCCAGACCAGGGCGTCCATCTCACTCGCGCTCGTGGCGTCGGGGTTGGAGATGCCGTCCTTGAAGCCCATGAGGTTGCGGGGGGTGCCGCTCGGGCGCGGCGGGCTGGTGAAGCCGCTCATCCGCCAGCGGATCTGCGCCGCGCCACGCGTGTGGCGGGCGATGTCGCGCAGCGCGTGCACGACGGTGTCGTCGTCCTCCGCCGACAGCTGCAGGCTGACGTCGCCGTGGCACCAGTCCGGGTCGAGGTCGTCGTTGGGGAACATCCGCATCGGCTTCAACCCGGTGGGCTTGCGGCTCGCCAGGCCGTACCGGTCGTCGAACAGCGAGGCGCCGACGCCCACGGTGACCGTCAGCCCGCCGGCGGGCACGTCGGGCCCGAGCACTCCGGAGTCGGGCGGCGGCGCGCTGATGCCGCTGTCGTCCGGCGCGCCCCCGGCGGTCAGCGTGCGGGCCCGGTCGGTGAGGGTGCGGAAGAACTCGGTCAGCTCGCCGGGCCCGGACGCGATGACGTCGAGGGAGGCCACCGGCGCACGGCCGGCCCTCGCCACGAAGGCGACCGCGTACGTCGCCGC
The DNA here is from genome assembly GCF_042429965.1 of Actinoallomurus acaciae. Taxonomy (NCBI): domain Bacteria; kingdom Bacillati; phylum Actinomycetota; class Actinomycetes; order Streptosporangiales; family Thermomonosporaceae; genus Actinoallomurus; species Actinoallomurus acaciae. The sequence goes on along the minus strand of NZ_JBHLZP010000376.1, from coordinate 21 downwards.
GCATGTCCGGTCCTACAACAG
>NZ_JBHLZP010000375.1:0-8046 GCF_042429965.1 Actinoallomurus acaciae | reverse complement strand
GTGCTCGACGGTGCCGACGATCGCGGCGACCGGCACGCCCGCGGCCCGCGCGCGTTCGACCATGACCGGCGGGGGAGGGCCGAGGGCGCTGGCGATGAGGCGGATCGGGTGGTTCAGGGCGACGTCGATCAGCTCGGTGGCGCCCTGCTCGGTCACCTGACGGCCGCCGCGCCGGGCGTCCCGCCGGCCGGCGGTCAGGTCGGGGACCGGCACGCCGTACCGCTCGAACAGCCCGGCGAGGAACTCCCAGTGCTCCGCCGGGATCGCCGCCAGCAGGTCACCGGACTCCGCCGCCGCTTTGGCGATCTTGCCGGGCACGAGGACGTCGACGCCGTACGGGCGGCCGCCCACGTGGGCATCGATCCAGCGCAGTTCCTCCTCGAGACGGTCGGGGGAGAAGGCGACCGCGCCGAGCACGCCGAAGCCGCCCGCGTTGGTGACCGCCGCGACCACGTCACGGCAGTGGCTGAAGGCGAACAGCGGGAACTCGATCCCGAACGTCTCGCACACGTCTGTTCTCATCGGCCGCGCTCCTCGAACACCGGGTAGCTCTCGCCCTCGTCGGGATGGACGAACCTCGCTCGCAGGGGCAGTCCCTCGCGCGGGGCCGCCACCGCCTCCAGACGCGTGTACATCCATGGGCCCTCGGCCAGCTCGACCAGGGCCAGCGGCGCCGTCTCGCCCGTACGGAAGTGGGCGACCGCCCAGGAGACCAGGACCGCCTCGCCGCTCGCCTCGGCCCAGGTCAGGTCGTCGGTGCCGCATCCGGGGCAGCCGGTGGCGTCCGGGGCGAACCACCGCTCGCAGGAGGCGCAGCGGCGCACCACCAGCCGGTCGGAAGCGGCGCCGTCGAAGAACGGGTCACCGCGGCCGTCGCGCCGGACCGGGCCGATCGCGGTCATGAATCCTCCCGCGTCGGAGGGTGTGACCACCGGGGCGTGTCTTTGATTCCCCCGCTGCGTGAGGTCATGAGTCCTCCTGCGTCGGAGGGCGTGACCACCGGGCCGTGCCTTTGATCCCCTCATTGCGTGAGGTCATGGGTCCTCCTGCGTTGGAGGGGGTGTGCCTTTGACTCTCTCGCTGCGCGAGGTCATGGGGCCTCCTTCGCGTGCGGGCTCACGACCAGCGTCGCGTGGTGGTCGAGGATGCCGCCGTTGCCGCTGACGAGGATCACGTCGCGTCGTGGCGCCTGTCGTTCACCGCCGTGGCCGCGCGCCTGGATCACGGCCTCGGACAGCGGGGTCATGCCCCACATGTAGTAGCCCGACAGCTGCCCGCCGCCGGTGTTGACCGGCAGCGTGCCGCCCGGGCCGAGAGCGCCGCTCGCGGCGAACGGCCCGCCCTCGCCCTTGGCGCAGAAGCCGTAGTCCTCCAGCGTCACCAGGACGGTGAAGGTGTAGCAGTCATAGATCTGGCAGCTGTCGACGTCGGCCGGAGTGATCCCCGCCATCTTCATCGCGGCCGGTCCGGACAGCGCGGCCCCGGTGGTCAGCCCGAAGTCGCCGCCGCGCTCCCCGGGGTGGCCCTGCCCCCACCCCCACACGTGCACGGGCGGCCGGGCCAGGTCGCGGGCGCGCTCGGCGCTCGTGACGATCACGGCGACGCCGCCGTTGGAGACGAGGCAGCAGTCGAGCAGGTGCAGCGGTTCGACGGCCCAGCGGGACTCCTGGTGGTCGCGCAGCGAGATGGGCTCGCGCATCTGGGCGAGCGGGTTGCCGCCGGCCCAGGCGCGGGTGGCCACGGCGATCGCGCCGAGCTGCTCGCTCGTGGTGCCGTAACGCTCCATGTGCCGCCGCGCCGCCAGGGCGTAGAAGGCGTTGACGCTGCGGAAGCCCAGCGCCGCCTGGAGCCCGCCGACGCCGTGCCACTCCGTCGCCTCGCGGTGGTAGGCGGAGCCGGAGGAGCGCTCGGGGCGCAGCGGAGCGTCGGCGAAGACGCAGGCCACCGCCGACGCGGCGCCGCTGCCGATCATCGCGGCGGCGTGGGAGACCATGCCGATCGCCGTCGCGCCGTAGGAGTTCATCTGGGTGAGCAGCCGCAGGTCCCGCAGGCCGAGGACGCCGGCCAGCTCGATGCCGGGGGAGCCGGACATGCCGTTGCTGACGATCAGTCCGTCGAGGTCGGACAGGGCGAGGCCGGCGTCATCGGCGGCGGCGCGTACGGCGTCGGCGGCCAGCCGGCGCGGGCTGCGGCCGTACACCTTGCCGAGCTCGGTCATCCCGAGCCCGGCGATCGCCGTCCCGGTCATCGCCACGCGAGCCCCCTCCCCGGAGACGGCCCGGAGCCCTCGCGGCGGGCGGGAGCCCGGGACGGTCTCTCAGCGTTTCGTCCGCCCTCACACGGTACCGAATCAGATTCGGGCTCGGCCAGGCGGATCCGCCGGGGACGGGCTCAGGAGCGGGCGAACCGGTCGGTGGCCTCGATCAGGCGGTGCAGGATGCCCGGCTCGCTGTACGCGTGGCCGGCGTCGGCGACGAGGTGGAACTCCGCCTCGGGCCAGGCGTGGTGCAGGTCCCACGCGGTCGCCGCCGGCGTCGCGACGTCGTAACGGCCCTGCACGATCACGCACGGGATGTGCCGGATCTTCTTCACGTCGCGCAGGAGCTGGTCGTCCTCGAAGAACCCGCCGTTGACGAAGTAGTGGTTCTCGATCCGGGAGAACGCCACGGCGTAGTCGTCGGCCCCGTGCTCCTCGATCAGCCTCTCGTCCGGCAGCAGCGTGATCGTCGACCCCTCCCAGACGCTCCAGGCCCGTGCGGCCGGCAGGCGTACCGCGGGGTCCTGATCGTTCAGCCGCGTGTGGAACGCCGCGATCAGGTCGTCGCGCTCGTCCTCCGGTATCGGCTCGACGAACCTCTCCCACAGGTCGGGGAACAGCAGCGAGGCGCCCTCCTGGTAGTACCAGTACAGCTCGAACGGCCGCAGCGTGAAGATCCCGCGCAGCACCATCTCGGTGACCCGCTCCGGATGCGTCTCGGCGTACGCGAGGGCGAGCGCGCTGCCCCACGAGCCGCCGAAGACCATCCACCGGTCGATGCCCAGGTGCTCGCGCAACAGCTCGAGGTCGGCGACGAGGTGCCACGTGGTGTTGCGCTCCAGCGAGACCGACGGGTCGCTCGCGCTCGGCAGGCTGCGCCCGCAGTTGCGCTGGTCGAACAGGATGATGCGGTACGCCTCGGGGTCGAACAGCCGGCGGTGCCCGGGGCCGCACCCGTCACCCGGGCCGCCGTGGAGCATCACGACCGGTTTGCCGGCGGGGTTCCCACAGGCCTCCCAGTAGATCCGATCCCCGTCTCCGGGCTCGAGGAATCCGGAGTCGAACGGCTCGATCGGCGGATACAAGGTCTTCATGGCCGGCATTCTCTCACCGCGGGAACAATGGCTTCGCTCAGTGACCCCGGCGCGCCCGTGCGTCCCTTCTCCCAGGTCACGGCGCCTTCGTGCGGAAGGTCATGGGGGGATTGATTTTCGAGTGATGCGCCACACGTTCCCGGACATGGCAGACAGCCTTGCGAGACGCCCTTAGAGTTCCCTATGTGAGCGATCTCAATGGTTCGGGCGGTTCTTACTCCGCGGAGGGCGGCGGGTCGTCGTGGTTGCCGGGCAACGGCAACCGGCCGGCCCGGGGCGGCGACGTGGAACAGCCGGGCGAGGTCGTCGACCGGCTGCGGCAGATGGCGGACATGCTCGCCGGCGCGCTGGCCCAGGGCGAGCAGAAGGTCGCCGAGGCCAAACAGGAGGCCGCGGTCCAGATCGCGGCCGTCCAGGGGGAGCACGAGAAGACCAAGCAGGAGGCGACCTCGGCGTGGCAGGAGGTCGAGCGCCTCCGCACTCAGGTGCAGCAGGCGCAGGCCACCGCCCGCCAGATGCTCGCCGAGCGCGAGAGCGCCAAGCAGGACGCCGCCGCGGCGCTGCAGGAGCTCGAGCGGCTCCGCGCCCAGAGCGAACAGCTCGACCAGCGCGCCGAGCAGGCCGAGGCGGCCGTACGGCAGCTCATGACCGAGCGCGAGGCCGCCCAGCGCGACGCCGCCACGATGCGCCAGGAGGCGCAGTCCGTACGGCAGCAGAAGGAGCAGGCCGAGGCCACCGGGCGCCAGCTCATGGCCGAGCGCGAGTCGGCCAAGCAGGACGCCGCGGCGATGCAGCAGGAGCTCGACCGCGTACGCGCGCAGCTGGAGGAGATGAACCAGCGCGTCGAGCAGTCCGAGGCCGCCATACGCCAGGCGATCTCCGAGCGCGAGTCGGCCAAGCAGGAGGCCAACACCGCCTGGCAGGAGGGCCTGCGGGCCCGCGCGCAGGCCGAGCAGTCCGAGGCCGCCATGCGGCAGGCCGTCAGCGAGCGTGACAACGCCCAGCGCGACGCGGTCGGGGCCCGGCAGGAGACCGACCAGGCGCTCGCCCAGCTGCGCGCGGCCGAGCAGCGTGCGGAGCAGTCCGACGCCGCCGTGCGGCAGATGATGTCCGAGCGCGAGTCGGCCCAGCGCGAGGCCGCCGGCGCCTGGCAGGAGGCCGAGCGCCTGCGCACCCAGGCCGAGCAGTCCGAGGCCGCCATGCGGCAGGCCTTCACCGAGCGCGACCAGGCTAGCGGGCAGGCCGAGCAGTTCGAGGTCGCCGCCCGCCAGGCGATGGCCGAGCGCGACCAGATGCGCGAGGACCGCGACGAGGCGCACCGCTCCGCCGGCGAGGCGCAGACCGGGCGCAAGGCCATCGAGGGCGAGCGCGACCGGATCTCCAAGCACGCCGCCGACCTGGCGCAGGCGCTGGAGACCGCGCAGGCCGAGCTGAACACCCTGCGGAGCAAGGTCGTCGACCTGGAGGCCGTCTCCAAGGACTCCGAGTCCCTCCGGCGCCGCGTCCAGGACCTCGACGCCGAGCGCCGCCGCACGCTCGACAGCGTCAAGCAGGCCGAGAACGACCGCGACAGCGCCGAGCTCGCGCAGGCCCGTGCCGCGTCGGAGCTGGCCCAGACCCAGCGCCGGGTGGAGGACCTCATCCGCGAGCGCGACCAGGCGGTCGCCCAGGCCCGCCAGGCCAACTCCGAACGCGACTCGGTGAGCGAGAAGCTCAAGGAGCGCGAGCAGTGGGTCGACCAGCTCGCCGAGGCCGTCACCCAGCAGCGTGACGCCCTGTCGGCGCTGTCGGCCGAGCGTGACCAGGCGCGTACGTCCGCGGACCAGGCGAGGAAGCTGATCGACGATCTGACCGGTCAGCTGCGCACCATGTCGCCGGGCGCCCCCACCGGAAGCGCCCACAGCGGAAGTTACGCGGGCGGCTACAGCTGATCTGATCGGCTCGCGGCTGATCAGGTACATCGCCTGTTATCCTGGTGGCCCGTGGAGATTGGCCGTCCACTGATCGGGTGGATGTCGCCGCGACAACGACCACGGGAGCGTCCCTCTTGGCTTCGGCAGTCATTGGTGGGTCTGGAAAGACCACCAAGCATCTTTTCGTCACCGGCGGTGTCGCCTCCAGCCTCGGCAAGGGGCTCACGGCATCCAGCCTCGGCCGGCTTCTCAAACTGCGCGGCCTGCGGGTCACGATGCAGAAGCTCGACCCGTACCTCAACGTCGACCCCGGCACGATGAACCCCTTCCAGCACGGGGAGGTGTTCGTCACCGACGACGGCGCGGAGACCGACCTCGACGTGGGTCACTACGAGCGGTTCCTCGACACCGAGCTGCACGGCTCGGCGAACGTCACCACGGGCCAGGTGTACTCCAACGTGATCGCCAAGGAGCGGCGCGGGGAGTACCTCGGTGACACCGTGCAGGTCATCCCGCACATCACCAACGAGATCAAGGACCGGATCCGCGGTATGGCCGGTCCCGACGTCGACGTCGTCATCACCGAGGTCGGCGGTACGGTCGGCGACATCGAGTCGTTGCCGTTCCTGGAGGCCGTACGCCAGATCCGGCACGAGATCGGCCGCGACAACTGCTTCTTCCTGCACGTGTCGCTGCTGCCCTACATCGGGCCGTCCGGTGAGCTGAAGACCAAGCCGACACAGCACTCCGTCGCGGCACTGCGCAGCATCGGCATCCAGCCCGATGCCATCGTCTGCCGCTCCGATCGGCCGATCACCCAGGGGCTGAAGAACAAGATCAGCCTGATGTGCGACGTGGACGCCGAGGCCGTGGTGTCCGCGATCGACGCCCCCAGCATCTACGACATCCCCAAGGTGCTGCACGCTGAGGGCCTGGACGCCTACGTCGTGCGCCGTCTCGGGCTGCCGTTCCGCGACGTCGACTGGCGCGAGTGGGACGACCTGCTGGGCCGGGTCCACCAGCCCTCCCGTGAGGTCACGATCGCGCTGGTCGGCAAGTACATCGACCTGCCCGACGCGTACCTGTCGGTCACCGAGGCGCTGCGCCACGGCGGGTTCGCCCACGACACCCGGGTCAACATCCGCTGGGTCAAGAGCGACCGGTGCGCGACACCCGAGTCGGCCGCCCGCGAGCTGCAGGGCGTCGACGGCGTCCTGATCCCCGGCGGCTTCGGCGTGCGCGGCATCGAGGGCAAGGTGGGCGCCGCCCGCTACGCCCGCGAGAACCGCATCCCCACGCTCGGCATCTGCCTGGGCCTGCAGTGCATGGTCATCGAGGCCGCCCGATCCCTCGCCGGGCTCACCGAGGCCAACAGCGCCGAGTTCGACGAGAAGGCCGGCGACCCGGTCATCGCGACCATGGCCGACCAGGTCGACGTCGTCGCGGGCGAGCGCGACATGGGCGGCACGATGCGCCTGGGCCTGTACCCGGCCAACCTCGCCGAGGACTCCGTGGTCCGCGCGGTGTACGGCGACGCCGAGAAGGTCGAGGAGCGTCACCGGCACCGCTACGAGGTCAACAACGCCTACCGCGACGAGCTGACGGCCGCGGGCGTCGTCTTCTCCGGCCTCTCGCCCGACGGGCGCCTCGTCGAGTACGCCGAGCTGCCTCGCGAGACGCACCCGTTCTACGTCGGCACGCAGGCGCACCCGGAGTTCCGCTCCCGGCCGACCCGGCCGCACCCGCTGTTCGCCGGCCTCGTCGCCGCCGCCCTGGAGCACGCCGAATGAGCGGGCTGATCGGCGAACGCGGCGAGTCCGGTCCCTCCGCCGCCGGGGAACTCATCGACACACCCGAGTCGTGGCCGGTCGTGGGCCGCGCGGAGCACTTCGAGGGCCGCATCGTCCAGGTCCGCACCGACCGGGTGCGGATGCCGAACGGCGACACGACCGAGGTCGTCGAGCGCGACATCGTCACCCACCCGGGCTCGGTCGGCGTGATCGGCCTGGATGAGCAGGATCGCGTCCTGCTCATCCGCCAGTACCGCCACCCGGTCGGCCGCATGCTCTGGGAACCGCCGGCGGGGCTGCGCGACGTCGACGGCGAGCCACCGTGGCGTACGGCGGCCCGCGAACTCGCCGAGGAGGCCGGCTACCGAGCCCGCGAGTGGCACACGCTCGTCGACGTCTTCACCTCGCCGGGCATGACCAACGAGCGCGTGCGCGTCTTCCTCGCCCGCGGGCTCAGCGAGATCCCCGAGGAGGAGGCCGACTTCGAGCGGATCCACGAGGAGGCCGAGATGCCGGTCGCGTGGGTGCCGCTCGACGAGGCGGTCGCCGCGGTGCGGCGCGGGCACATACACAACCCTCTCGCCGTGATGGGTATCTTGTCGGTCTATGCCGCACGGGAGACGGGTTACCGTGACCTTCGCGCGCCCGACGCCCCGGAAGGATGACGACACGTCGAGCCCCCTCGACCCGCCTGGATGAGGTGCCGCGCTGATATCAGCCGCCGGAGAAGAGCTCGGACGAGCGCTGCGGGCCGAGGTCCGTGCGTATCTCGACCACCTCGCGGTCGACCGCGGCCTGGCGGCGAACACCCTCAGCTCCTATCGGCATGATCTCCGGCGCTACGTCGACACGCTCGTCGCTCGCGGTCGTACGGCGATCGGGCAGGTCGGGGAGGACGACGTCGTGTCCTTCCTGGACCGGCTGCGCGAGGGCGACGACCGGCACCCGCCGCTCGCCGCCGGGTCCGCCGCCCGCGCGGTCGTCGCCGTCCG
>NZ_JBHLZP010000374.1:0-8075 GCF_042429965.1 Actinoallomurus acaciae | reverse complement strand
CGCCGGGCGTGGACGAGACGGTGTTCCGCGCCGGCGCCGGCGGAGCGGAGATCCGCGCACGGTACGGCCTGGCAGACCGGCCGGTCGTCGTCTGCGTCTCGCGCCTCGTGCCGCGCAAGGGCCAGGACACCCTGATCCGGGCGTGGCCCCGGGTGCTGCGCGCGGTGCCGGACGCCACGCTGCTGCTCGTCGGCGGCGGACCGTACCGGACGACCCTGGAGCGGCTCCGCGACGAGACGGGCGTGGCCGGGTCGGTGCGGATCACCGGCACCGTCCCGTGGGACGAACTGCCCGCGCACTACGACGCCGGCGACGTCTTCGCGATGCCGTGCCGGACCCGCCGGGCCGGCCTGGACGTCGAGGGGCTCGGCATCGTCTACCTGGAGGCGTCCGCGACCGGCCTGCCGGTCATCGCGGGTGACTCCGGCGGCGCGCCGGACGCCGTGCTCGCGGGCGAGACCGGCGTCGTGGTCGACGGCCGCTCGGTCATCGCCGTGGCCCAGTCCGTCATCGACCTGCTGAGCGACCGGGCGGAGGCGGCCGCGATGGGGGAGAAGGGCCGCTCGTGGATCGAGCAGGAGTGGCGCTGGGAGGTACAGGCGCGCCGCTTCGCCGCACTGCTGGAGGGACAGACCAGGAACATGCCGTGACGGGCGACGTCCCCTCGGAGAGCCGACCTTACGGCGCCGGTCCGGCCCCGGCCCTCACCGGCGACTCGCGTACGGCCGCGACCTCCTCGCTTCCCGTGGTGTTCCGGTTACAGGGGGCTAGGAGTAGAGCGCCTCGATCTCGTCCGCGAAGTCCTTGAGCACGATGTTGCGCTTGACCTTCAGGGTCGGCGTGAGGTGGCCGGTCTCCTCGGTGAAGTCCTTCTCGAGGATCCGGTACTTCTTGATCGACTCGGCCCGCGACACCGACGCGTTGGTCTCGGCCACCGCCGTGTCGATCTCGTGTAGGAGGTCGGGGTCCTCGGTCAGCTCGGCCATCGACAGCGACGACTTGCCGTGCTCCTGCTTCCACGGCTCGATCGCCTCGGGGTCGAGGGTGATGAGGCAGCCGATGAACTTGCGGCCGTCGCCGACGATGAGGCACTGGCTGATGAGCGGGTGGGCGCGCAGCCGGTCCTCCAGCGGGCCGGGGGCGACGTTCTTGCCGCCGGCGGTGACGATGAGCTCCTTCTTCCGGCCGGTGATCTTCAGGTAGCCGTCGCCGTCGAGCTCGCCGATGTCGCCGGTGTGGAACCAGCCGTCCTCCAGGACCTGCTTGGTGGCCTCATCGTTGTGCCAGTAGCCGGCGAAGATGTTCGGGCCCTTGGCCAGGACCTCGCCGTCGTCGGCGATGCGCACCGAAGTGCCGGGGATGGGCTTGCCGACCGTGCCGATGCGGTTGTCGCTCGGCAGGTTGACCGCGATCGGCGCGGTCGTCTCGGTCAGGCCGTATCCCTCGAGGATGGTGATGCCGACCCCGTCGAAGAAGTGGCCGAGGCGCTCACCCAGGGCGGCGCCGCCGGACACGGCGTGGGTCACCCGGCCGCCGACCGCGGCCCGCAGCTTGGCGTACACGAGCCGGTCGAAGACCGCGTGCTTCAGCCGCAGGCCCAGGCCCGGGGAGGCGGCGCGGCTGTAGTCGATCGCGGTGTCGGCGGCGATGCGGAAGATCTTGCTCTTGCCGTCCGCGGCGGCCTTCTGCTCGGCCCCGATGTAGACCTTCTCGAACACGCGCGGCACGGCGAGCAGGAAGGTCGGGCGGAAGGACTCGAGGTCGCCGACGAGGTCGGTCAGGTCGGGGGTGTGGCCCATGATCACGCCGGCCTCCACGCAGCCGACCTCGATGAGCCGCGCGAACACGTGGGCGAGCGGGAGGAACAGCAGGGTCGAGCCCTCGCTCAGGGCGAACACCTCGGTCAGCGCGCCCTCGATGGTGTTGCGCGCGGTCGCGAGGAGGTTCTCGTGGGTGATCTCACAACCCTTCGGCCGGCCGGTCGTGCCCGAGGTGTAGATGACCGTGGCCAGGTCGCCGGAGGTACGGGAGGCGCGCCGTTCGTCCAGGTCGCCGCCTGCCGCATCGTCCGAAGGCCGGGACGGGGGTTCGTCGATCCGCCACACGTGTGCGAGCTCGGGCAGGCCGCCGCGTACGGACGCCACCGCCTTCTCGTGCTCGTCGCTCTCGACGAACACGGCCTTCGCGCCGGAGTCGCCGATGATCCACTCGATCTGCGAGGCGGAGGAGGTCTCAAAGATCGGCACGGTGACCGCGCCGGCCGTCCAGATGGCGTAGTCGGCGACGGTCCACTCGTAGCGGGTCCGGGACATGAGGGCCACGCGGTCGCCGGGCTCGATGCCGGCCGCGACCAGGCCCTCGGCGACCCGGGTGACCTCGTCGGCGAACTCGCGCGCGCTCACGTCGCGCCATCCCGCGCCGTCCTTGCGGCGGAAGACCGTACGGCCGGGCTCCTCGGCGGCCCGGGAGAAAAGCGTCTCGGTCAGATTCGCCGAGCCGGCGATCGTCACCTGCGCGGGAACGCTGAACTCACGCACGGATCTCTCCTTTGCGGGCATGGCTGCCAGGGGCTGCACGGACGCTACCGCGTCCACTTACCGATCGGTAGCCTCCGGCGGGTGACGCGTCTCGCATTTCTTCTTATCACCGCTCGACGCACTTCCTCACCATCGTCGCGGCGCGCCCGGGGAGGGCCCGTACGAATGAGGCCCGCCCGCCCCGAACCGCCCGCGCGCGGTACGGCTGGACAAAGACCAGGTCAATCCGGCCCGCTCGGCTCCCGGGCGTCGCGAGAATGCGCTCGCCGGGCGATCGGGGGAGAAGGATGTCGCTGCTCGAGGTGGTCATTCAGACCGAGGCCGACGCGGAGGCGGCCGAGGAGGGAGGCGCCGACCGGATCGAGGTCGTGGCGGACCTGCGGGCCGGCGGGCTGTCGCCCGACCCCCGTGTCGTCGCCGGGGTGCGCCGCGCCACGTCCCTGCCGATGCGCGTCATGCTGCGGGCCAAGACCGGGTTCCGCACGAACGGCCCGGAGCTGGACCGGTTGCGGCGGGCGGCCGGGGAGCACGCCGAGGCCGGAGCGGACGGCTTCGTCTTCGGTTTCCTGGAGGCGGCCGGCACCGTCGACACGTCGGCCACCACGAAGCTGGCCGACGCCGTCGCGCCGCTCCCGTGGACCTTCCACCGGGCCATCGACAACGCCGTGTGCGCCGACGAGGCATGGCTGGCGATCGAGGAGCTGGCGGGCCTGGACGCCGTGCTCTGCGCCGGGTCCCCGCGCGGCGTCGACACCGGCATGGAGTCGCTGTTGCGGCGCGCCGCGGCGTACGCGCCGGTGATGCTCGTGGGCGGCGGGCTGCGGCGCAAGCACGTGGCCGTGCTCACCGCCGCCGGGGTGGACGCGTTCCACGTCGGCGCGGCCGTCCGGCGGCGCGACGTCTCCGGGGTGGCGGCGGTCGACGCCTCGCTCGTACGCACGTGGCGGGCGGTGATCGACGCGTCGCCGTACGGCTGAGACGGCGTTCGCGGAAGTAAGGTGCACCTATGCGGGTTCATGTGGTGAGCGACGTGCACGGGCGTGCGGACGCGCTCGCCGCCGCCGGCGATGGGGCCGACGCGCTCGTCTGTCTCGGGGATCTCATCCTCTTCATCGACTACGACGACCACGCCCAGGGCATCTTCGCCGACCTGTTCGGCGAGCGGCACGCCGACACGTTCATCTCCCTGCGCACCCAGAAGCGCTTCGAGGAGGCGCGGGAGTTCTCCGGGCGGCTGTGGGCGTCGCTGGAGGGCGAGCCGCGGGCGCACATCGAGGCGGCGGTCCGCCGCCAGTACAAGGCGCTGTTCGGCGCCATGCCCACCCCCGCCTACCTCACGTACGGCAACGTCGACATCCCTCGCATGTGGGCGGAGAACCTCCGTGAGGGCCACCACGTGCTCGACGGAGAGACGGTCGACCTCGACGGCTGGCGGTTCGGCTTCGTCGGCGGCGGCCTGCGCACCCCGTACCGCACGCCGCACGAGATCGACGACGAGACCTTCGCGGCCAAGGTGGCGGCCGTGGGCGCGGTCGACGTCCTGTGCTGCCACATCCCGCCGGCAGTGCCCGACCTGCTCTACGACACCGTGGCGCGCCGCTTCGAGCGGGGCAGCGAGGCGGTGCTGGACGCCATCCGCGACACGCAGCCGCGCTACGTGCTGTTCGGCCACGTCCACCAGCCGCTCGTACGCCGGACGCGGATCGGCCGCACCGAATGCGTCAACGTCGGGCACTTTCGCGCTCGCGGCGTTCCGTACGTTCTGGAGTGGTAACGGCTACGCTCCCGCAGGAAACGTTCGAGTGCCGAAGAAAGGACGCCCGCGATGGCGGATCGCACGAGTTCGAGCATCACGATCGGCGCCACCGCACCGGAGATCATGGCGGTGATCGCCGATTTTCCGGCATACCCTGGATGGGCCGATGGCATCACCGCCGCCGAGGTCCTGTCCGCCGGAGACGACGGGCGGGCCGAGCAGGTACGGATCACGTTGGAGGCCGGTCCCATCAAGGACACCTATGTCCTGGCCTACGACTGGGACGACGACGCGGTCCATTGGAACCTCGCCGAGGCCGGCACGATGCTGACCGGTATGACCGGGGCATATCGCCTCGCCTCGGTCGATGGGAGCACCGAGGTGACCTACGAGCTCGCGGTCGACGTACGGATCCCGATGATCGGAATGGTCCGGCGCAAAGCGGAGAAGCGGATCATCGAGACGGCGTTGAAAGGGCTCAAACAGCGCGTCGAAGCCTAGGTGCACCTTGGATGTCCGGCCTGTGTGCCAGGCATCCCTCGCGGGACGGTACCGTTTCACGCCGAACGATTAGGTAGATGATGACCCCATGAGTGAACAGCCAGCATCGGCGCTGTTCGAGGCAGTGCGCCTCGTCGAGGTGCTGCGGAAGCGTGTGAGCGGCGCCACGGGCGCCGGCTCTCGATCCGGCGACGTGTGGAGCGAGGCCACCAGCGAAGCCTGGGGCGAGCACATCGCGACCGGCGCGCCGGAGTGCCGCTACTGCCCGGTGTGCCGGGCGATCGCGGCGTCCCGTACGTCCGGCCCCGACGTGGTGAGCCACGTGGTGTCCGCGGGCGAGTCACTCTACGCCGCGCTCCGCGAGGCGGTGGCGGGGTTCGAGCGTACGAAACCGGCCGAGCCGCCGCGTCACGAGCCGGGTGGAGAACCGGCCGACGGCGGCCGGCCGCAGGGTGACTAGGGGGCCGCGTCGATGACGCTGACCATTGGTGTGGATGTCGGCGGTACGAAGGTCGCCGCCGGGGTGGTCGACGACCACGGCCGGATCGTCGAGAAGCTCCGGCGCCCGACGCCCTCGACGAGCCCCCACGAGACGGCCGCGGTCATCGCCGAGGTCGTCGACATCCTCAAGGGCAAGTTCGACGAGGTCGAGGCGGTCGGCCTCGGCGCCGCGGGCTTCGTGGACGAGAGCCGTTCCATGGTGCTGTTCGCGCCGAACCTCGCCTGGCGCGACGAGCCGCTCAAGAAGAAGGTCGAGAGCCAGGTCGGCCTGCCGGTGATCGTGGAGAACGACGCCAACGCCACCGCGTGGGGCGAGGCGAAGTTCGGCGCCGGCCGTGGCGAGGACCACATCGTCCTGATCACCCTGGGCACCGGCATCGGCGGCGGGCTGATCATGGACGGCGACCTGTACCGCGGCCGGTTCGGCATCGGCGGCGAGTTCGGGCACTTTCGCGTCGTCCCGGACGGGCGGCGCTGCGGCTGCGGCAACCGCGGCTGCTGGGAGCAGTACGCCTCCGGCAACGCGCTGGTCGCCGAGGCGCTCGTGCTGCTGGAGGCCTCCGGCGTCGACGGCCGGACCGGCCTGGACGTGCTCGCCGGCGGGCTGGCGGGCAGCCGCGTCCTCGACCTCAAACGCGAGTCGATGGTGAACCGGGAGTTCGCCCCCGGCTTCCGTATCGACCTGCACCACAAGGACATGGGCATCGCCCTCGCGGCCGCCCGCGAGGCGGACGTGGCCCTGCCGATGACCGGGCTGGTCGCCCAGCTCGTCGCCGCCGCCCGCTCCCAGGGTCACGGCTCGCTCGACCACTCGGCCCTGCTCAAGGTGGTCGAGAACATCTCCGGGAAGGACCGGGCGTGAACAGAATCCCCTGTATGGAGGCGGCCGTCCGCGTCCTGGAGTCCGAGGGCGTCGACACGGTCTTCGGCATCCCGGGCGCGGCGATCCTGCCGTTCTACGCGGCGCTGCGCACCAGCCGGATCCGGCACGTCACCGTGCGGCACGAGGAGGGCGGCACGCACGCCGCGGACGGGTGGGCCCGCGTCACCGGGAACGTGGGCGTCTGCGTCGGCACGTCCGGCCCGGCGGGCACCAACATGATCACCGGCCTGTACACCGCGCTCGCCGACTCGGTCCCGATCGTCTGCCTCACCGGCCAGGCGCCGCTGGCCAAGCTGCATCAGGAGTCGTTCCAGGCGGTCGACATCGTCGAGATCGCGCGGCCGGTCTGCAAGTGGGCGGTGCAGCTGAAGGAGCCGGCCCAGGCGCCGTGGGTGTTCCGGGAGGCGTTCCACGTGGCGCGGTCGGGCCGCCCGGGGCCTGTCCTGATCGACCTGCCCCTGGACGTCCAGCGCGGCGAGTGTCGCTACGACCCGGCCCTCGACGGACCCCTGCCGGTCGAGGTCTTCGCGCCACGGCCCGAGCCGGTGCGCGCGGCGGTGGAGATGCTGCTCACCGCCGAGCGGCCGCTCATCCTCGCCGGCGGCGGCGTCATCGTCGGCGGCGCGGACGCCGAACTGCGGGCGCTCGCCGAGTACCTCCAGATCCCGGTGCAGGTCACGCTCATGGGCAAGGGCGCCTTTCCCGAGGACCATCCGCTGTTCGCCGGGATGGCCGGCATCCAGACCCAGACCCGGTGGGGCAACGCCGCGTTCCTGGAGTCGGACACGGTCCTGGCGGTCGGGGCGCGGTTCGGCGACCGGCACACCGGCGACCTGGAGACGTACCGGCGCGGCCGGCGCTTCATCCACGTCGACATCGAGCCGACGCAGATCGGCCGGGTGTTCGAGCCGGACCTGGGCATGGTCGGGCACGCCCGGCCGGCGCTCGCGTCGCTGCTGGACCACGCCCGCGCGGCGGGTCCCGCCCGGCCGGCGGGGGAGTGGGCGGGCCGGGTCGACGAGCTGCGCGCCACCCTGTCCCGGCGCGACGACTTCGACGACGTCCCGATCAAACCGCCGCGCGTCTTCCGGGAGATCAACGACTTCTTCGGCCCGGACACCACGTTCGTCACCGCGATCGGGCTGTACCAGATCTGGTCGGGTCAGTTCCAGCGCACGTACCTGCCGCGGCGCTACCTCGTGTGCGGGCAGGCCGGGCCGCTCGGCTGGGAGGTGCCGGCGGCGATGGGCGTCAAGTGCGCGCACCCGGACCGTACGGTCGTGGCCGTCGCGGGGGACTACTCCTTCCAGTTCCTGATGGAGGAGATCGCGGTCGCGGCGCAGTACCGGATCCCCTTCGTCGTCGTCATGATCAACAACGAGTACCTCGGGCTGATCCGCCAGGCGGAGCTCCCGTACGACATGAACTACGCCGTCGACCTGCACTACGGCGAGGGCGGCGTCGACCACGTCAAGCTCATGGACGCGTTCGGCTGCCCGGCGCGCCGGGTCGAGCGTCCGGACGACATCCGCGGGGCGCTGGCGTGGGCGACCGAGGAGAGCGAGCGGGCCCGGCTGCCGGTGCTCGTGGAGGTCATGGTCGAGCGCGAGGCGAACGCGGCGATGGGCGTGTCGCTGGACGCGATCACGGAGTACGAGCCGGTCCCCGAACCGGCCTCTTTTGTCGCCCAATGACTGCATACACTATGCGGAGGACGTGATGACGCTGAGGATCAAGCCGGGCACGCGCTGGGCCGACGCGTACCGGCGCTGCCAGGAGGCCGCGCCCGAGGCGTTCGACGACGACCGCGTGCGCAACCACTGGGGCGGCCGGTGGCGCGGCGACGGCGAACCGGCGCACGCCACCTCGCCGGTGGACGGCACGCCGATCGCCGGTC